>CALFYU010000716.1 GCA_937952455.1 uncultured Planctomycetaceae bacterium | reverse complement strand
GTGGCCCACAAAGATCCTTTGTGGGCCGACGAAGTCGGCAGGAGAGCGGCAATTTTTATTCACCGTCGCGCAAAGCGCTCCTGCGGCTGCGCCGCCCCGAAAGAATCTTTCGGGGCCACCCGTCGGCCGTCACCGAAAAAGGTCGCTTCGTTTACTTTTGATCGGGAGCTTCGACATCCTGACTACCATCGCCGGCAATCGTTGTCAGACGACGAAATTCCGCTTCCGGCATATCGGGGGAGAGCGTTCGAACCCGGCCATCCACAAACGCCGCAACGAACTGACCCGGATGGTGCAAGTCGCCGTCATTCGCCAGCCCCAACACCACTGACTCGTCCGCGTCCTGCGGGGCCATCCAGTGCACGGCGTGCTTGACGGGTGCGTCGATGACCAACAGCGTTTCTTGAAAATCAGCAGCGAGGTCAGCAAGATCCCTGGCCTCCGTCGGCCGCAAGAAGCTGTTCGGCGTCGTCACAGCGAGGTACGTCGTTTCGTGCGGATCCAATCCCGCCGAAGGGCATTGAAAAATACTCAATTCCGCCGCGTACGCTTTCGCGTTGGCCGGGTCGTTCCAGGGTTTGGTGAAGTCAATGGTGTCATAGAGTGCCCGTTGATCCAGATACGGCAAAACCAACGTCCGCCAACTGTGCAACGGCTTGCCGTCGGCATCGACGGTGTAGGCCGGTGGATATACGCCATGTGAGTTCGCATAGTTGTGTATTGCGAGCGCGATATTCGTGAGTCGATTGATGCATTGCACACGCCGCGATGTGACGCGGGAACTGCGATCGGGGGCAAACAGCGTGAACAAGACAACGACGATGCTGATCGCGACCACGACTTCGATCAGCGTGATCTTCCCTTGCCGTGGTTGCGGATGCACGTCGGCGAATTCGGAAGGATGGTCCTCGGAATGATCGGTCATGGGATGGCTCCTGACCAGGTTCGATTCAAGCGAACACGATTGACGTCGGGTGGCACGTACAATTGCAGGTTCACCCACCTGTTGATTGTAACGCTCGACGCAACGAATCATTCACAGCAGAATTTGCCCCCGGCGCGCCGGCGACGTCAGCCAGTGGGTTTCTTTCTCCGCCATTATGCGTCCAAAGTCCGGCAACGTTACCGGCACGCTTACGCATGCCGCTCGCCTGGTTTGCCCCCCACAATCCTCAATAACCGCTCCACCACCGCATCGGCGTCCATTTCTGACGTATCGACTTCGAGCGCGTCGGCGGCCGGTTTCATCGCTCCCACGGTGCGGGCGGCGTCGCGGGCGTCGCGGTCTTCTTGTTCGGCCAGGATTTGCTCCAACGACACCGTCTCGCCCCGTTCGGCAAAGTCCTGTTGCCGCCGCCGCGCCCGCGATTCCGGACTGGCGGTGACGAAGAACTTGAACTTCGCCCCAGGAAACACCACCGTCCCTTGATCGCGGCCTTCGGTGACGATGTCCGTATCGCCGGCGATCCGCCGCTGCTGCTGGACCAGGATTTCACGCACCGCCACATTCGCCGCCACATACCGCGAAGCAGCCGTGACTTCGTTCGTGCGGATCTCGCCGGAAACGTTCTGGCCGTCGACCAAAACCGCATCGCCATCGAAGCCGATCGCGATCGTGCCGGCCACGTCGACCACCGCCGCGTCATCATCCAGATCGACACCCCGCTGCAGACAGGCCCACGCGACCGCGCGGTACATCGCCCCGGTGTCCAAATAGGCAAACCCCAACCGGCTGGCAAGCTGCCGGGCAACCGTACTCTTCCCCGCCCCAGCGGGACCGTCGATGGTGATGATCATTTTATCTGAGCGTCATTTCGTGGTGTTGAGTACAGCGGGGAATAAATACGAAGCACGAAATCCGAAGTTCGAAACAAATTCCAATGTCAAAATTCAAAACATTTCGGTCATTCGAATTTGGTCCTTTGGATTTGTTTCGGATTTCGATATTCGAATTTCGGATTTTTTCACCTAAAACCGCAATTCAACGTCCGCAATCTCAAACCCCGTCATATCAACAAACACCGTGTCCCCTTCGACGGTAAGGTCGCTGATCGTGCGGCCTGCGAAATCGCGTTGGCGGGCCTCGACGGGGTCGCGGAAGCAGCGGAGTTTAACGCGGACGGCGCGGCCCTCGGTCTCCACCAGCCGCAGCGCGAAGCCGTTCCCGGTGGGCGTTGTTTCCACCTCCGAACGGTCCCACTCCGCCAGATCGGGCGAGGGGGGTTCTCTCAGCGGCAGAATATCCAACAACTGTACGCTCTTGGCATCGACGTTGAAAAACCATCCGGTCTGGGCTCCGCCCCGTGGACCGCGCGTGGAGGGCAACACGGTCGGCGGCGTCAATCCGTCGAGCGCCGCTTGCATGGGGTAGTTCTCGTCCAGACAAATGTCGAAGCGAAACGTCCGCTGCGTCTCGCCGGCGGCGATCAGAATATAATCGACCATCCGCATGCCGGTCGTCCGCTGAAACGGCGCGCCGTAATTCAGGATCGTCGTCCGCTCGTCGCTGTTGGCGATCTCCAAGTAGTACAGGTTTTCAAACCGCTCGTCTTTGATATCCTGCGCGCCGTATAGCACCCCGCGGGTGAGCGAGGCGGAACTGTCATTCCAGGCGACGCGGAGCGTGTAATAGTTCAGCCACGGATTTCCGTCCGGGCGCAGTTTGGGGTCGAGCGTCAGCTCAATCTCGACTTTGGGCCGGCTGCGCCATACGCGATAGGTTTGTGTAAACGAGGCCAAGACATTACCGGTTTGCTGGTCGATGATCTCGCCGGTGGTCAGCACCTCGCCCATCGACGGACCGGCGCTGAGGACTTCGGTCGAGCGCAACCGCATCTCCGCGTAGGCGGTCGTGATCGCCTCCTCGTCCGGGTCGGGATTGGGCAACGTCCGCTCGTTGGCGTAGCGAAACGTGATTTGGTGGCTGAGGCGGTTCGGCTTGCGGCCGTATCCCTTGAGCCGTTGAATGCCGCCGGAGTGCTCGTTGAGCATCAACTCAAAGAACTCATTCCGCAGCAAATGCGACTCCGCCAGCGGCAACTCGTTCCCTGCGACGGGCGGCGGATTTTCGCCCCCGCTGCCGGCGGTGACCCACGCAAAACCCATGCCGGGCACGTCGACGACGGCGGCGCGCGTGCGATCGTCCCATTGAACCCGCTTGACCGAGCCAACGCGCGCCGGCGGGTGCGCCAATTCCGGCAAATCGACTTTGACCAGCCGGCTGAATCCCAACGGATTGAGGATCAGGTACCCCGGCTCCTCCGCGCCGCCTTGTGTGATTAATTCCGTTAACTTCCGCGCCGCCGCGCGTTCAGCGCCGGCGAGCGCCTCGTCGGTAGCGGTGCGGTCGTCCGGTTCGGATTCCGGTCCGGCCAGTTCGACTTGCGATTCCAAGTCGGCCAGCACCGGCCGCAGCAGCGACTCGCCCCGCAGCACCTGATTCAATGCGCCGAACCATTTCGCCGCCTGAAGTCGTTGCCGCCGCTGTAAGTGATCGGCGTAGCGGCTGCCGGGGTTTTTCTCTTGCCGCGCAACCGCTTGTACAAAGAAGGGGGTCAGGTATTCGTTCGACTTAAACGCCGAAAGCCGGCCCGGGCTGTCGGTCTGTTGAAAGTAATCCGACAGCGTGACAAACCGTCCCAGAACTGGCGCGTAGGCCTGCATGCGGCGGAGGTCTTCCATCCACGGGGTTTCCACCTCCGGCCACCGTGCCAGCACCACCGTGGCGACATGGTCGTGATCCATCGACTCCGCCATCCGCTCCGGGAACCGTAAAAAGCTCGTCGAGCTATCCCCAGCTAGCGGAATACGGGTGATGGCGTCGATCACCGACCCGTCGCAGCCCTCCCAGCGGATCTTGCTCTGTTCCTCGTCCGGATAGATGCCGTCGTCCAGCGCGACGTGCATGGCTGCTTCGTAGTTGTGCTTGTCCAAAATCTGCGGTATTTGCGGTGCGACTCCAAATCGCCGGCGTCCCCAAACCTTTGGCCGCTTCTGGAACAGCTTCTCGAAGACCTGGATTCCCCGGTCGAACTGCCACAGCACTGATTCCAGCGGCAGGAGTTGCGTACAGGCCTCGCGGAACTCGCCGCCGAGGAGATCGGCCGTCCCCCGCTCCCACGCTTCGCGGAGCAGCTCGACCAACACGGGATCCTTCTCGGCGATCTCCTGCAGGTCCTCGGCCGTGACCAGGACGTTGACCGGATTGAGCGTATTAAGCACGTCTGTGAAATGCCGATCGGCGAGCCGGGGGATCAGCAGGCAGAGATCGACGAGATAGCAATCGACCGGATAGAATCGCTCGCGGGCGTCGGTCAGCACCTCGAAGCAACTCCGCAAATGATTCCGCGCGATCGCGTTTTCGCCGGCGACTGCCGCTTGGGCCGCCGCAACCGCTTCCCGCTGCAGGTGGACCTCGTCCAGGTTGCTATAGTGCCGCATGTGCCGCGCCAGCAATTCCGTCTGCAGGTAGCAAAACCCCACCGCCAAGAAATCGGCCACCAGCTCCGCATCGAAGATCACCGGCGGTGGTTCCATTTCGTGTGCCGGCGCATCGGCCCCATCGCCGGCTTCCTCCGGGGCGGCAGGTGCTTCGATGGCGGTCGACTCGTCCTTCGACACGGGCGTGTCAATTGCCTCCAGGGCGGCGGCGATCATTTCTTGCCGGTCGTATAGGTTCTCCAGGACGACACAACCGCCGGAGCGGGCCTGTTCAGCCCAACCGTGGGGGAGCCAGTCATGACTGCACTTGGGAATGACAACCAGGCGGTTTTCGACCAGTTGCGGCGGATCGTCCGCCCGGTGCCAGCGGGGAATCACCTCCGCCGCGGCCAACAACTTGGGATGCCAGGTGATACAAAACGCGTTGAGCAGCCCCGCGGCGGACTCTTCCGGCAGGTCGGTCGGAAAATCCTCCAAACTGTGGCTGGGGATAAGGATGATCAGGTCTTCGAGTGCCATGTCCCAAAAATCATCTTTTTGCTGGCGGGGTGGTAAAAACTCGGGCCGCGGAGCGCAGCCGCCATCATAGCCGGAGGATCCATTTTTCCGAAGTAAACGGTCGGCTTTCCTGAAATCCACAGGAAAACTGATGCCGAAATCGGCAAATTCGTCTTACGTTTAGCGTTTAAGAAACCATCAGGCACCGATGATCGCCAAAGTTTTGTCGACTCGGCAAGTTTTTTGGGAACTTTCGCGGAACACTTCACGTCAAATTCCTCGAACGCTTTCATAATTAGACTTTGCAAGCGACTCTTCCATTCCGGCATTTCTCCGGTTGTTATTCCGGTTTTGACCGTCACAATCAGAGCATTCCGCACCACATTGGGAGCGGCCGTTCGGCACGAACGAGAATTGCACGGAGCTCGAGATGTCCGATTTTTGCGCGGCGAATTCTCGGCCCGGCGACGTGCGCGACAATGCGAAACGCCGCGAAGTTGGCGAAAAGCTGCAACTCAGTCTCTTTTTGGTTGACTTTGATAGAAATGCTGTGATAGCTTGCGCTTAGGTTCGGTTTTCGCCGTCACGCAACGTCGTGTCAAATCCGTGCGGCGAGAGCACGACCCAGCGCGGTAATTCGGATTTGCGAATGACATTTTGGCGGCAGGAGGCGGATGGGCCGTAGGGGCTCCCGCTGTTCGTCAAAGGAGAACACGATCTATGGCTGACACACGCGCGGCATGGGGCATCGACATTGGGCAAGCGGGGCTGAAGGCCATTCGCCTCGAGTTTTCCGAAGCCACCGAACAGGTGGTCGCCACGGCATTCGACTATGTGGCACATCCCAAGATTCTCTCGCAGCCCGACGCGAACCCCGAAGCGCTAATTCACGAAGCGCTGGATACGTTCCTCTCTCGCAACAATGTCGAGGGGGACCTCGTCGCGATTAGCGTTCCCGGACAAACCGCCTTGGCGCGTTTTATCCAGTTGCCGCCGGTCGAGTCGAGTAAGGTCGCCGAGATCGTCAAGTACGAAGCCCGCCAGCAAATCCCCTTCGCGCTGGAAGACGTGATCTGGGATTATCAGCCACTGGGAAGCGGCACCGAAGAAGGCGGCTTCATGCTGGACGCCGAGGTGGGGCTGTTCGCGATGAAGCGCGACCAGGTCCAACAAAGCCTACAGCCGTTCCTGAACGAAATGGTCGAGGTTGAGACCATTCAGATTTCGCCGCTGGCGCTTTACAATTTTCTCTGTTTCGACCAGTTGGAGTTGGGCAAAGAGGATCCGGTCGATCCAGACTCTGACTACACGATCGTGCTCGACATGGGAGCGGACAATACCACGCTACTCGTCACCAACGGTCAGAAGATTTGGCTGCGAAACGTGCCCATCGGCGGCAACCACTTCACGCGAGCACTCACCAAGGATCTCAAGCTGACCTTCGCCAAGGCGGAGCACCTTAAGTGTAATGCGACCAAGTCCCCCGATCCCCGCTCTGTGTTTCAAGCGTTGCGGCCGGTTTTTAACGACTATGTCTCGGAGATCCGCCGCTCGATCGGTTATTTTTCCAGCGTGAACAAGGATGCCCGGATCGAGAAAGTGGTCGGCGTGGGGAACGGCTTCAAGCTGGCCGGTCTGCAAAAATTCCTGCAACAGAACCTGCAATATCAAGTCGATCGCGTGCATTCCTTCGACGCGGTCTCGGGCGACTCACTGCTCCGCGCCCCCTTATTCCAAGACAACATCATGAGCTTCGCTGTCCCCTACGGGTTGGCGCTGCAGTGTCTGGGGCTCACGCGAATTCACACCTCGCTATTGCCCCCGGAAATCACCACCGAACGGTTGATCCGCAAAAAGAAACCGTGGGCGATTGCCGCCGCGGCCTCGTTATTGGTCGGATTCACATTGTCGGCGATCGGCTATACGAGCGTCATGGCTTCCGTGGAAGAAGACAAATGGTCCGACGCCGAGAATAGCGCGACGCAGGTCCAAAAAATGGCCACCGACTTCCAGGCGCAGTACACCACCGAGACGTCAAAGAACAAGACCCTCCGGGATTTGGGAGACACGTTGGTCGGGGTCGAAGAGGACCGTGTGTATTGGCCGGAGTTGTACAAAGCGATCAACGAGTGCCTCCCCCGCGACGTGGGAGACCAAGAGGAAACGGATGATCCAGCCAAGAAGAAACGGGTCCAAATCAATACGATTCGCGTCCGCTTCATTCCGGACCTAACCGAGTGGTACGTCGGGCTGTCCGACGATCAAAAAAAGACGATGCGTAGCGATGACGTGGCGATGTCCCCCAGCGGTCCGGGTTATTTGGTCCTCTTGGACGGTCACCACAACTACAAGGGATCCGATCCGACATTTAACAATAAGATTTGGATTAAGGAAACGATCCTGCGAAATCTACAACAATGGACCGTCCAACAGGATAAGACGCTGGCCGAGGTTCCGGTCCGCAAAATTGGCATCACGCATCCGGTCTTGGCCTTTGCCAGCAACGAAATCCGCCTGGAGGGGATTCCCAAGGATCCGCAATTGCAGGGGATTTCAAACCGCCGCCGCGGCGGGCGCCACGGGCGTGACGCGGATTTTGAGAATCCCTATTTGCGTGGAATCTCGCCGCAGGGCTACGGCCGCGGCAAGACCGGCGGACGTGCGAGCCGATTGGGCGTCGGGAGCGATATCGCTGCCCCTGTCGTAGGAGCAGGTGCGCTCCCCGTGATTCCCAACGACAGTGCCGAGCCGGATGTCTGGGAATTGACGGAAACAAAATTCCGAATTCAATTCGTGTGGCAGCCGACCCCCTTCGAATTGCGCAAAGACCAGGACCCCGCCCTGAAGTCGGCGTCCGAGGAGGCGCAGGCCGCAGCACCGGCGCAAGCGGCCGCAGGCGATGAGGACGCGGCGACCGAACCGGGCAACGTCGCGCCGGCGGCGTCGAATGAGCCCGCCGCCGACACGGCAACTTCTCCAAGTGGAGTGGACAACGAGTAACTGAGAACGTTTAGAAAACAACGCCGCGCCGCTTTGATACCGTGCGGGTGGTGACGGAAGAATTTCAACCAACGCGGGAGTTTCCATCATGGATAAATTGCGGGAAATCCTGGTCTACAGGTTCTGGGGTCTACTGGCCGTTGCGCTGATCGTACCGGTCGTGGGGTGGTGGATCGGTTCCGGAGACGCCGCCAAGGCAATCTCCGCGCGCAAAAGCGAAATCACCTCCGCCTACAATGCTGTTCCCAGCGGCGAATTCGTCAACGATAAGTGGATCTCCGGTGCCAAGCAAAGAAACGCGGAACAGCAACGGCTGATCGACGAGGCTTGGCAGGAATTGGCCGAAGGCCAGATCCAGCTCAAGACCTGGCCGCCTGAAATTGTCGACGCAATGGCCAAGTTGGGTCCCGAGGAGGAAATCCCCAGTAACGTCCGGATTCAATATTATCCCAAGGCCTATCACCGGGAATGGGCGGAAGTTTACCTGATCGTTAACCCGGTCCGTGATGGCAAAATCGATCCGGAAACGAACATGGCTCCGACCGTCGGGATCGTGGATTTTGACGCCATGACCCTGCCGGTTCAAGACTGGGGGGACTATGCCCCAAGCACGGAACAGATGCGCGAAGCCCAGGAAGACATTTGGCTGTATCGCAGCTTGCTGGAAGCGATTGCCGATGTGAACAATGGCGTGGAAAACCGCGCCGACGCCGTCATCACGTCGATCGAATCGCTGGAATTGATCAATGGATTTGTGTCCGAGCCCGCGTTGGCCCAGTTCGAGGGTTCCCAAACCACGACGCCGCCGACACCGGAAGAGATCGAGGCCTTCCGCGAGTCCGCCTCGAAGGTCGATCGTGGCAGCGGCGGACGGGGGCTCATGCTGGGGCGAAGCGCCTCTGAGGACGAGGAAGAAGATATGGCGCGCCACGGTGGCCTCAAGTCCCAAGGGATCGATGGGTTCTTTCGCGGCAATTCGAGCACTCCGGTGGAGGAGTTCTTCACAAAACCCTCGGTGCTTGCCACCGAAGAGGTCGACGCATATCTTGAGGCGGCCGGCACCGTCCATGGAAGAGAAGCAGACGAAATACCGGATGAAATGAAGCAGCGCTACGTGGACGACGAACCGCAGTACAAATCGCGGGCATTTAATATGGTGGTGCAAATGGATCACATCCGCCTGCCGGACTTGCTGGCGTCGCTCTCCAACTCCCCCTGGCCCATCAAGATCTTGCGTGTGGAACAGTCCAATGACGTCACCCGGAGTGCAAGCAAGTCGAAAGGTCGCGGGGGATTGCTGAACTTCAGCCGGGAGGAGGATGACGCCGATTATTTCCAGGATCGTCGGCGTCAGCGCGATCGAGACACGCCGCCCCACCACGCACGCGTGGAAATCACCGGCACGATGCGGATTTTTAAGCCGATGGGCGACTTGACGGCCGGGGGGCAGGCAGTCGACGCGACGGGCGAAACGCCGGCAGGGGACGCGGATTCCGGCACGCCGAAGTCCGAAGTTCGTCCCAGTTTCCGTTCCGCCGAGTTGGACGACCCCGAGCTGTTTCGGAACTTCACACTGCAACTTCCGGGGAATATGGATTCCCGGGAATTCGATCGCTTCGAACGAGAGCGACGACGCAGGAGATAGTTCATAGTTTCGCCAAGGATGCTGACGAAGAGAGTTGTGCCGATATGAGATTTTAAGAGCGTGGCGCGCATCCGCCAGCTATCGTGTTAGCAGGCGTCGCAGAATTCCGGAAGGCGCGGCTCCCCGCGCCGGAGCGGTTTGTGATGACAAGAATGAGTTTCCAAACCCGGTCGAGCTCGCATTTGCCGATGAAATTGACGTGTCCGCGTCATGCCTCAGCCGGATTTGAAGCGACCAATATGAACAAGTCGAGGAGTCAGCCGTGAACAAGCTCGGTGGCAAGCTGAAAGGCAAGAATATCAAGGGGTTTTTCGTCAAGCACGGCGAAAAAGTGGGCGCGGCCTGTGTTGCGGCCATCGTCTTGATGGCACTCTATTCGACCGATTGGAGCGCCGAAGAGCGAACGCCCGATGAGTTGTCCTCCAAGGCGGCGGACGCCAAAGCCCAAATCGCCCAGAGTGTTTGGCCGGCTGAAAAGCAAGAAGAGGTCCCCGTGCAGGACTTCCTCCAGCAAGCGCAAAACATGGTGGCCGACATGAACATTGCAGCCTTTGAATATCGGGGGTATATGTTCGACCCACTGGTCAAGCCGCCGCAGCTGATCACCGACACGAAGTGGAATGCCATTGAAGATCTGCGGGCCGATGCCGGCGTGGTGCTGATGGAACTGGCTCCAGAACCTTCGCTCGGGATTCCCAGTGGCCTGCTCGCCGACGGCAATACGCCGAAGGCCGAAGATCCCTACGCTAACGTCGACCTTGCTCAGCGGGCGCGCCCCGAGTTGATCGGCAAGCGAGGATTTAACAGCATTGCCGACGAGGACGACGACGGTTACGTCGGTCCCCGCGGCACCGGACGCTATGCGAACGGCCGGCGCGGCGGTGGATTCTCGGGCAAAAGAGGCAAAAGCGATCGCGATCGCGACCGCACTCCGCGCCCCGACGAGTACGATACCGGTTACGCGGAAGATAGGCCGATGACGCGGGCACGCGGACAGCGGTTCGCAGCGGTTCGCGGGTTGTTCGACCTACGGCAACAAAAACTGAACTTGGCCAATTCGCTGCGACTGGGACTCCCCAGCGAGGCGGAGGACGTCCTGCAGTTTCGCGGCTTCCGCATTCAGCGGCAGCGGGCGGTGGCCGGATCCGATCCCTGGAAAGAAGACAATTGGGAAGAGTTGGATATCGAGGAAGCGATCCGCGTGCTGGCCGACGCCAACGGCTTTGCCTTGCCGATCGTTGATCCGCGGGTGACCAACCACTACATCACGATGCCGTTACCGTCACGGTTGGCCGGCTATTGGACGCACGAAGCCACGCACCCCCGCTTGGAACAATTCACCCTCAAGGAGGAGGAGCGTGAGCAGCTGGAAGAAGTCGTCAGGCTGCTCCGCGAAAAAGAGCAAGAACTGCAACGCAAAACAGACGACGAGCCTGGCGGATTTTCGGGTCTGATCGACGACATCAATAAGATCCGGGATCAAGTGACGCAGGAGCAGATGGATGAACTTCGCAAACAGCTCGAAAAATCCAAATCTGTGGAAGACCGAGTGAAAGAGATTTTTGAGTTGGTTCCTCCGCCAACGGCGCTCCAATATCCCACCTCGCCGCGAGGCGGGTTCCGGGGGCGCGGTGGCATGGCCGCTGCCAGCCGTGATTTTGGCCGAAGATTCGAAGATGATGACGATGACCGTGGAGGCGGGCTCCGCATCGGCGGCCGTGCGTCGCAAAGAGCCTTTCAGCAGGCTGCGCTCGAACAGCATCGCCGCATCCTTTCGCAATTGGACCCGTCGACGCAAAAGCTGTCGGGCATTGAAGCCGCCATCGGTCGCGTGTTGTTATTCCGCTATTTGGACTTCACCGTCAAACCAGGCGAAGCGTATCGTTACCGCGTTAAGCTGATTTTCAACAACCCGGCTTACCGTGCCTACAAGCGCGAGCAAGTTGACGACGAAGCGGTCATCCAAGGTGAAACCCGCGAGTCGGATTGGAGCGAGCCCTCTGAAGTCGTCGTCATTCCGCCCGACACGCATGCGTTTGTCACCAACGCCCGAATCAATGATCAACCCGGCCGCAACGGCGCCAACTTCGAAATTTTTCAGTGGCACCAGGAATTGGGCACGATCATTCATGACAAGATGAGCTGCATTTTCGGCCAGTTCATCGGCGGTACGCGGAATACATTGGTCCTCAACCTGCACAAGCCCCGCTTGGACAGCGAACAGGCCACATTCACGAGCAGCATGGCGCTGGTCGACGCCACCGATGAGCCGAAGATTGACCTGTCGGACCATCCCGACCTCAGAGCCGCCCTGGAGGGTCAATCTGGAATTCGCACGGACCGGGCGACCTCCCTCGGCATTCCCGCGGAGGCCTTGGTCGTCAAAGCCGATGGCAGCACCGTGCGGCTTGATTCCGAATCGGCGGTCGACGATCGCAATCAACTGGAAGAGAACCTCAACGTTGTGCGCAAGCAATACGAAGGGCTTAAGGATTCGGGAGACCGTATGTCCTATCGAGACCGCTTGATCCAATCGGGCCGCCTGGGTGATGACGAAGACCGCGGCTTCCGTCCCAACATTCGCGATCGCGGTTCGTCGATGCTTCGTAAGAACAGGCGATAGTTTGCCGCAGAAAGGCATGTCACCTAAGAACACCGAAACGGTCGGCTGTCCCCCGCGGCAGCCGGCCGTTTTTCCTTTCGCGCCGCGCATTCCTAACCCCTCACAAGCCGCGCCTTATACGGGACCGGCGACCGTCGTGGCCGGGGGATGGCATGCGGCGGAAGCGGGCTCGCTCGCCAGTAAGAACTCTCGCAGTTCGGCCGCAATGAAAAACGACCCGGTCACACAAATCACGTCGTCGGCAGCCGCCGCTTGGCGCGCCGTTTGCCACGCTTGAGCAGGATGCTCGGCGACGGCAAATTCGCCCCCGCTGAAATTCTGTGCCGCAGCGGCCAATTCGTGAACACCGAAACGGCGGGGGTTATTCAAATACTGCGTCAAGACAACTCGGTCAAACCTCGGCAAAAGGTAGGCCAGCATCTCCTCAACGGGCTTGTCTTTCGTGGTCGCGAAAATCAAATGCTTGCGCCGTTCGGAAAACGTGACTTCAAGCGTCTCCGCACATGCGCGGATGGACGCCATGTTGTGAGCGGCGTCCAAGATCGTGATCGGATTGGTCCGGATCACTTCCATCCGCACCGGGCACGTCACCGACTGCAATCCGGCAGCAACCGCGCCGTCCGGCAACCGCCAGCCACGGTCGCGCAGTTGTAACACGGCCGCGACCGCCATCGCCGCATTGTGACCCTGATGCGCTCCCAGCACCGGCAGATAGATGCCCGAGAGTGTTTCCGCTGCGGCGGTGACGTTCAGCAGGCCGCCCAACTCGCCGCACAAGTCCGGCTGCCCGGCGAATGAGCGGTATTCATACCGAAAATCTCGGCCCAATTGCACAATCCGGACGCCGCGTTCGGCCGCGATTTCCTCAATCGCATGGCTCGGCTCGAGTTGCGTGACTCCCGATACGAGCGGTACGCCGGCTTTGAGGATACCCGCCTTCTCGCGGGCAATGCGATCGAGCGTTGTACCCAAGATGTGCATGTGGTCATAACTGATACTGGTGATCACAGTCACGTCCGGCCGGCAGACGTTCGTGGAGTCCAGCCGGCCCCCCAGGCCGACCTCTAACACAACAATGTCCACCTGCTCGCGGACAAAAAACCGCCAAGCCATTGCCGTGAGAATTTCGAAGTACGTCACCGGCGGAAATTCGCCCTGCGCGTCGACGGCCCGCACGGCGGCCTGTAATTCTCCCACCAACCTGACCACCTCCGGCTCGCTGGGCGGCCGGCCGTTGATCGTCATCCGTTCTTCCAAACGCGACAAGTGCGGCGACGTGAACAGCCCTACGCGATATCCGGCGGCGGTCAAGATCGACGCCGTCATGATCGACGTCGAGCCCTTGCCTTTGGTTCCCGCAATATGTACCGCCGGCAACTCGTCTTGTGGATTCCCCAAGACATCCAACAACGTCCGCATGCGGTCGAGTTTCAGGTCGTAGCTGGAGTACTGGTGCGCGCCCAACCGTTCATAGTTGATGCGGCCCATCAAATAATCGACGGCCGCGCGATAAGTCAGCATGTCCTCTGTCATTAAACTCCTCGGTGAGTGGGCCAACCGCGGCCGTCGTCGATGCAACTCATCGCAAGAATATCGTACGTGGCTGGGACAATTCGGCGACTCGCCAACGTCCCGCTATTCGCCCTTGTCTAACTCGCGAATTCTCAAATTCCGAAAATCGACTCTCAGCGGCGGACCGCTATGCACTTGCACCGCAATAATTCCTTTGCGGGCAATTTTCGCGTCCGGCTCATGATAATCAACCGTCGTCACACCGTTAATCTTCAGAACGATATGGTCCCCTTGCGCCCGGATGACGTACTCGTTCCAGTCGTCTTTTTTGAGGACGTCAGCCAGCTTCGCGTCGGCTTGGGCGAGCACTTTGCGGCGGCGATGTTCGTCATAAAGGCACCCCCAATAGTCCTCGCCGATATCGGCCTGATAGCCTTCAACCTCAGTGCTATCCGGCACCCGCCGCGTGCGGAATTGAATACCCGAATTACCGCGTCCGCCGTGCAGTTTGAACTCCAGACGCAGTTCAAAATCGCTGTATTCCCTCTTTGTCGCCAGGAACTCATTTCGGCGAATCCCGGGTGAGTCGCCCACGATCATCCCGTCGCGAACCTTCCACAGATCGGTGTTCCCTTCCCAGCCAGCGAGGTTCTTTCCGTTGAAAATCGCTTCAAACCCCGGCTCGGCGGATTGGGCGGCAGCGGATGGGTCATCGGCAGCGGCGGTGACAACGGCCGCCAAACCACCCGCAAGTACGAACAGACATTTCACGGGCAACAAACGCGTCATTGGCGAAACTCCGGATCGGGGAACACTCATCATCGGCGATTGAAGCCAACAGATTGTCGACGGGATAATCGCACGTATTCCGACGGCCGTTCACATCCCGTTCTTGACGGCGGAGCCGAGCAATCGCAGCAGGTTCCAGGTCGATGGTTTGGCGTAAAAATCAGCCAATTTCCAGGCGATCGGCTCGGGGTTCTTGTGCGTTGGAAACCACACTGGTTTGGGCGAAACGGTCAACGGTCCCTCGGTAACCGTTTTCTCGATGCCGTCGAGGAAAAACGTATTGTGCACCCAACCGATGCCACTTTGCGGATCGTGAAGCGACGATCCCGGATGCCCTCCCCAAGGGGGCGTCATCAACCCGTAAACCAAACCGGGCCATTGGTTGACGCCGATGGCGCCGTACCGCAACTTGGCGATGAATTCGTCGAATCGCTTTTGGTTTTCGCGGGATTTGCGAAATCCCTGCGGCACCATCACGGCGGCGCAGAGCGTGCCCCATAAGCGGTTCTCGGTGAAATCTGCGGCTGCCTTGAGAAACTCCTGCGGCGAGGCGGCGTCCAGCGCCGTCTCGGCCGTCACGCAGACAAACGATTCCCGCTCGACGTGCATAGGGGATTCGTCTGGATCGATATCGCGGAGCAGCGTCCAGGGCAGCGTCCCCTCCGGCACACCGGTCGGTTCTTTACCCGCGAACTCGCGGAAGCGTTCGTGCGCCCCCGGATAATACGCCTTGCGCGGCGGGGTATTTGCGAAGATCGTTTCGACCTTGTCCAGGAACCGTTGTCGCTGTGGCCAGTCCCGCCAAGTGACGATCACTTTTGTCGCCAGACAATTAAACGAGACGTTGTTCATTACCGAAGCAGCCAGATTCTCCGCCTGAAACTGGAGTTGCTTCTCGGTGTAATCCCCAGGGACCACGATCCAAGGGGTGACGTTGCCCAATTCGCTGGTAATCGGTTTATCCAGCAGCGGCTCGTTGTCCCGCTTGCGGCGTTCATGCTCCTCGCCGTGTGGCCCCCAAACAATCGCATCGTGGCTGAGGTTGGAGCCGGTGATGTGCACTTCGTGCGTCGATTCGTGAGCGATGGCATGTTGCCCCGCCTCCGCCCCGCCGTAAATGATTCGCAAAAAGCCCTCTTCGATCAACGGCGCCAACGCCCGCGTGAAGATCGGCCCCAGGTATTCGTTCACCGGGTTCATCTTCAGCAATACCAACGAGCCGTCCTGAAAAATCTTGGTCAGCGTGTCGGTCATGGCGATCGACGAGACGTTGCCGGCACCCAATACCAAAGAAATCCGCGGTAGGTCTCCCTTGCCGGTGAGGTGCGGCGGCATCGGTTGGGACGCGACGCTCTCGGCGGTGACGCCCTCTTCCATATAAGCGTCCGACGTCGTCCCGGCGAACAACAGCGCGTCATGCCGACGTTTGACCGGTGCCAAGCGAACCCACAATCGTCCCCCTGGCACCTGCCGAATCGGCCCGGGAAGCTGCGGCCGGCCATACTTGGCGATATCGCTTAGACTGTCGTGCAGCAGCCGCAGGTACCGCAGCGACGACGCCGGGCCCGCCGTAATCTCTTCGGCGCGGAGCGTGCTGCCCGGTGCAATCCCCTTGGCCTCGCAGGCGACATCGACCCATTCGTGGGCAGATTCGACCGTGGTGGGAATACAGCGCTCGACCAGACTGGTCCACTGGGCAAGTGTCATTTTTTGGAACCGAGACCGGGCGGCCTCCAATTCCTCTAAGGCGAGGTTGATGTCGTCGTGGGACGTTTGTGGAATCGCTTCGAGCGAAGTCTGTGTGGCGGTCACGGGATCGGTCTCCCTTGCGCGGGACGTCGGGAAAAAACATGCGTCTCCGGCAGCGACCGAGGCAACCTTTCTGCACTCGGCTGGACACAGCCGGCACAGCGATCTTGTCGCGAAATAGGTCGGATGACGGGGACGGCGTATCGTAACGGATTGTAACGCCCGTTGCACGTTTCCCGTAAGAGCGGATCGCGAAATTCGGCACCGAACGCACCCCAATCCCGCAACCGGGGCGGCGAAATCCCGTCCGAGCATCTGGGGCAGGCCGAATTATGGATGCCGCTTGTGGTCTCGGCCGCGCTTCTGACTTCCGGAATTCGAGGCGCGGCGGGTCTCGGACTCGTCGTCACGTTTCGTGCCCATTGCAGCGGCGACCGCGGTTCCCGCGACCAAAGCGAGATACTCCGCTGCGCTCCCCGCATACGAGACCGCTCGTTCAGCGTCTTCCTGACTGTATTCGTAATCCTCCGGCAAACCGTGGGACTCTCGCCCCGCGCTCTCAACGTCTGCGGGTGGGGTTCCAGCTGGCGCCGCGGTTTGTTGCGGGACGGTCAACAGGTCCTCGCCGCGTTCAAAAATCGTACGCAACGCCTCGTCTACGTCCCATCGGTCCAATTTCTCCAGTTCGCCATCAAGTTGCGGCCGTGCCGACGCCCGTTTCGTCGGCCTTCGTTCCACGTTCTCAAGAGCTTCCCCCGCATCGGACGACTCGCTGTCGCTGTGAGCGGGATCACCGTCACGTGACGGTTCGTCGTGGGGCTTCGCCGCATGTTGATTCAGCCAGGCGTCCAGTTCCTCTTGGCCCGATCCATATTGGCTTTCAAAGGCGAGCGGATTGTTCTCAAACCCAACATAGGCGTGCGATTCGTCCCGTCCCCCCTTGCTGTCTCGAAACGCCCAATACGATTGGGCGATGCGGCCCAACGGCACGTCGTTCCGCTCACGTTCGCCGAGAAAAGTTGCTGGGAGGTTGAACTCGTTCGTCGTCGAGAACCAATGCACACCTTCGCCTTCCCAGGAGCTGCGTTGGAAATATCGCTGAAGGAAGGCGTCGTCATCCTGTGAAGTCGACGGCGGATCTTCGCCGTCCATTTCCTCGACGACGTTTTCGGGTACCGTTTCCGGCGCATCCACGACCGACGCCACGTTCACGAGAAACGTCGTTTCCACGAATTGTCCACCGGTGTCGGCCGCACGGATCGTAAGCTCCGCCGTCCCGTATGCGTCCGCGGCATATTTGAGCGTCAGTCTGCCATCGGCGCCGATTGTCACGCTGTCGAATAGAGCACTGTTGGTGTTCCCCGTAACGCTGTAGGTGAGCGCATCGGCCGCGTCCTCGACATCGACGAAGGACGCATGCAAATCGATCACGGTATCGTCTGCGCCTTCGTTTACGTTCACGTTTTCGATGCCGTACGTCTCCGGCGCATTGTTTTCGTGCGTCACGTTGACGGTGAACGTCGACTCCACAAACTTTCCGCCCGAATCGGTCGCGCGGACGGTGATCTCGGCCGTCCCATACGCATTGGCGGCATATTTGAGCGTCAACTTTCCGTCGCCGCCAATTGTCACGCCGTCAAACAGGTCTCCATTCGTATTCGCTTCGATCGTGTACGTCAAATCGCCATCCGCGTCCTCAACGTCATCGAATGCGTCGTACAGATCAATCACCGTGTCGCCAGCATTTTCGGACACCGTCACATCGCCGATGCCCTCGGTCTGCGGCGTATCGTTCTCGGCTGCTACGTTCACGCAGAACGTGTATTCTACAAACTTTCCGCCGGAGTCAGTTGCGCGGATTGTGATTTCCCCAGATCCAAATGTGTTGGCGGCATAGTCGAGCGTCAACTTGCCGTCGCCGCCGATCGTAATGCTGTCGAACAGGGCCGGATTCGTATTCCATCGGACCGAATAGGTTAGTTCTCCGTCGGTATCCTCTTGATCGCTGAATGCGTCGTGCAAATCGATCACAGTGTCGACCGCGTCCTCGGTCACATTGACGTAGCTGAGACCGGACATTTCGGGGGCGTCGTTGTCGCTGTTAAAGAAGAGCTCCAACACGTCGGCAGGTTGAGCGCCGGTATAGACCCGCAAATCGTCGATATCGCCGGAGTAGAGATAGCTCGTCGAACTCGTCCGGTCGCCGCCAATATTCAGATGATCGGCGTTGCCCAGCGGATCAGAGTTGTAGGTTCCCGACTTGACCAGCGTCCCGTCGAGATAGATCGACATTGTCGTCCCCTCGCGGACGACGACAATGTTGTGCCACTGGCCGTCGGCGACGTCCGCCAAATCGATCCCCGTGTCCCAACTCCCGCTATTTCCGTGGTAGATGATAATGTCGCGCTGGGCTTTGTTGTTGAATTGCAGATTCCAATGATTGGTCGACCCGCTGGCGTTTGTCGCCGTGTAGATGCCGGCCCATTGTTTTTGCACGGCGTTGGGCCGGATCCAGACCGAAGTCGTATAGTCGCCCGTCAATTGGGGAGTCTCCCCGCTGGGCGTGCGGATCATATCGTCGATCCCGTCGAAGTGGGCAGCTCCGTCACCCACCAGCCCGGTCGTAAACTCATCCCCTTCGCCGCCGACGACCACGCCGTCGTTTTCGTATTCGGTCGAGTCCGTCGCGTCGCCGTCGAGTTTCCAATGCCCCACCAGATCGGGAATGTCGGCCGACGCCGAGAAGAAGGACGACAGGGCGAACGTTCCGTCGGACAACGTCACTGACTCGATCCCGGTATACAGAATCGTAAACTGCCCGCCGTCGCTGTGCTTTACGTGAATGCGATCAGCGGCGACGTAGATGTCGGCGGCGGAGTAAGCGCCTAAGTCCAAAGCATCATTGCCGTCCCCCCCGTCGACGGTATAGACGTCGCCCGACTGGGCACCGTCAAAGCGGAATGTGTCGTCCCCCGTATCTCCCTGCATCAAGTCGTTTCCACCGCCGCCGATCAGCAAGTCGTCGCCCGTCCCGCCCAATAGCACATCGTCACCGGCGCCTCCGTTGAGGACGTCATTTCCACCTTGCCCGGCAATCGTATCATTGCCACCCAGGCCTTCCATGTGGTTCCCGTTCGCGTTTCCCGTCAGTGAATCGTCCCCGTCGGTCCCCCCGAAACCAAAGCCGCCCAACGCCGTACTCACCGCTTGAGTCTGCTCATGCGAAAAGGCGCTGCGGGCAGCGGACGACATATTATGGAGATCATACGGATTCGTGATTGCCGCCAACTGCTCCAGTGAAATGTACGGCACCTGTGATGCCGGCAGATAGCGCAACCAACCGGTCGGCAAGGACGCCACTTGTTCAGGAGTCAGGTTTTCACGCTGGGCGGAGGTCAAATGTCCAATGCTGATCAGCGACGTATCCAGCGCCTGTACCTGCTCGGCGTTCAACGCCGCTCGCGCGTCGGACGACATGTTGTAGAAGTCATACGCGTTGGTAATTGCCGCGAATTGATCAACCGTCACGTGCTCAATCTGCGAAGCGGGCAAGTACCGCAACCAGTTTGTCGGCAAGGACGCTACTTGGTCCGGAGTCAGGTTTTCACGCTGCGCGGAGGTCAAATGCCCAATGCTGATCAGCGACGTATCCAGCGCCTGTACCTGCTCGGCATTCAGCGCCGCACGTGCGTCTGCTGACATGTTGTAGAAGTCGTAGGCGTTGGTAATTGCCGCGAATTGATCAACCGTCACGTGCTCAATCTGCGAAGCGG
>CALFYU010000715.1 GCA_937952455.1 uncultured Planctomycetaceae bacterium | reverse complement strand
ACGGGGGTGGCTGCCTGCGTGTTCGGGGCTTATCATGTGTCCGCGTTGGGGTACGGGAGTTCGTCGTCGGGGATCTCCGGGGGCCCCGGCCGAGATCGCCGTTTCCCGCCGGATCTCTCGGGTGACGTCGCGCGGTTGTGACCAAGTGGCGCCGTCGTCGTCGGAATGCGTGAGGTACATACGGACGTTTTTCGGTCCGCCGTAACCCGGTTCGGCGATGACGGTGTGTTTCGTCTCGCGGGCGTGTACGCCTTGAGGGAACCGCGTGTACCGCAGGAGAATCCGGCCCGAATCGAGTACCACCACGCAGGGATCGTTCAGCGAATCGCTCCCCTCTTCGGCAACGACTTGCAGGGGCTCCCAACTTCGCCCGCCGTCGAGACTGCGGCGCAGGACGATGTCGTTTTCGGCATGGTCGTGCAGCCCCACGCGGCGCTCGCAAAACGCGAGCAAGGTCCCCGCTTTGGTGAGTGCCAGGGCGGGAATGCGAAAGCCGTATTCGCTCCCCTTTCCCTCGCCGAGTTCGAAGAGTGTTGTCGGCCCGGCGTTGTCATCGGCGGCTTGCAGGCGATTAGACGCCGATCCCAACGTAGTCACGGCAATGGATACGCATAACAGTGTTAAGTTTCGGAGTTGAATGTGCATGTGCCCGCCTTTATGAACCGGAATGCGAAAAACCATGAACACGAAGAGACTACGGATTCGAAAACACCGCTGCCGCCGTTTCAATCTGCTCGGCGAAGAATTTGGCGTCTTCCGTCTTGAGAGATTTTAAGTCGCCAAGGGTGGCGTCGTATTTCTTGCCGGCGGCCGGCGCGGCGTTGGGTGCCAATGTCGACGAGAGTGCAGCGTAACCTTTGGCCATTCGTTCGAAATCGGGTTTGTCCGCTTTGGCAAATTCCGCTGCTGATTTGTCGAATGCGGCAATGGCATCCGCATGTCGCCCGGCCGCCAGATGATGAGCGCCGATGGCCCAATGTGCATTGCCGACGACTTCGGCATCGCGCTTCAATTCGCCGGCTAACCGCAGATTCAGCAATGCAGCGTCGTAGCCGGCCACCAAGTCTGATGGTGTAATTGTGACTCCCTCATCCCCCCACCCAGGCCAGCAGTTGACGCTCAGGTTGTACGAAATCGTCTTGGCAATACCCCGCAAGGATTCCGCTGTCTGCGGATCGTTGGCTTCAATGCGTTTGGCTTGTGACAAGGCATATCCGATCCCTGCGCGGCCGAACATCACCATCAGCGGGACATTTTTCTCCTGAAAATACAATTCGCGCAGCAACTGCGAGTAGTGTTGAGCCACGTCGACGGGATCGCTGCTGGACTCGAGTTCGGCGATGGCGGCGTACGTGTCGCCCCCCTGTTTGACGGTGTCGATGGCTTTGGTGAGTCGGGCTGTGTCGATTGTGATTTTGGGCGGTTGAGCCATGGCAAGGTGTTCCGAGTATGCACAAACAAGAGAGGCGGCGATTACGGTCCGTAGAAAAGATCCGGACAAGTAGCGTGACATTCGGCGAGTCCTCTTTGAATTCTCCACGTGTTCCCAAGCTCCGGCTTAGGAACCAGGGATTCCAGGATTGCGCAGACTCATGGTAATACAACCCGCCCGCCGGAGGCGACGACGGTTTGGCCGGTCATGAAACTGGATCGTTCGCTTAAGAGAAACGTAATCACTTCGGCGATCTCCTCCGGTTGCCCAATGCGGCCCATGGGGGTTCCTTGCAGAATTCCGGCAATCGTCTCCTCCGAGAGCACGTGGGCCATTTCGGTTTCGGTCAGTCCCGGCGCGACACAATTGATGCGGACGTTGTGCGGCGCGAAGGCTTCGCTGCAACAGCGGGTGAGCGCGATCACTCCCGCTTTGGCGGCCGAATAGTGCATCTGCATTTTGCGGGGCCGCAGCGCGGCGATGGAGGAGATGGTGACGATGCGGCCGAAGCCCCGCTTGATCATTTCGTCCTTGACGGCATGCACGACCAAGAATGCGCCGTTGAGATTGACGTCGATGGTTTCCTTCCAAAGTTCGTAGGTCATCTCGTCGTGCGAGGCGATATTGCTGATGGCGCCGCAGTGGGCGACGATTTCCAGCGGGCCGAGGGATTTGCGCGCAGTCGAGACCATGGCATCGACATGATCGGGCCGTGAGACGTCACACGCGACGCACAACGATTTGCGGCCTAGTGCCTCGATTTCGGCGACGACTTGTTCGGCGGTCTCGCGGCGCGAGCCGTAGCTGATGGCGACGTCGGCCCCTTCGCGGGCCAATTGCAGCGCCGTCGCCCGGCCGATTCCGCGCGATCCGCCTGTGACCAGTGCCACGCGGTCTTCGAACTCCCCGCTCATCTCGGTCGTCTCCTCACGTCATTGTTGGCGAACAGGTTGACTTGACGCAGAGTGTACATATACCGCAGCAAGCCGTGAGAAACCACCGCCGACGGGCGCCCGGTATCTGGCATCGCTGTGCGTGAAATGTTACGCTGAATGGGTTGCTGCCCGGTGTGAAAACCAATTTTAAAACCCGGTTGTGCTTGTTGAAGAACCTTTCATGTATGTGTCTGCGTGACGCATCCGAGGGTTTTGAAACTACTTGTAGTATCTTGCCGCCGTTGAAACTCCTATGACGCGGCGTCCGCTGAAGAATGACCGCTATGAAGAAACAGACTCTCGCTTGTTGGATCTGCACGTTGCTCGCCCTGTGCTTTTCTTTGCGGATTGCCGCGGGGGCCGACGAGTCGGACGAGGTGATCACGCCCACCGATGCGCCCATCGTGTTGTTCAACGGACAGGATCTCTCGAATTTCTATACCTGGTTGAAAGACACCAAACGGGAGGATCCCCGCAAGGTCTTCACTGTGACCAAAGAGCCGGACGGGACGCCTGTAATTCGCGCCTCGGGAGACGGATTCGGCGGCATCGTGACGAAGAACAAGTACGCCAATTACCGGCTGGTGCTCGAGTATCGCTGGGGCGAATTGACCTGGGGCGAACGCAAGATGGCGGCCAAGGACAGCGGCATCCTACTGCATTGCCACGGCGACGATGGCAATTACAACGAAGGGGGCGGCAATGCTCCCTGGATGGCGAGCATCGAGTGTCAGATCATTGAAGGGGGCGTGGGTGACTTTTTGGTGCTGGGCGGAACGGACAACGACGGAACCAAGCAGACGACTAAGCTGACCTGCGAAGTGACCAAAGATCGCGACGGCGAAACGGTCTGGAAAAAGGGGGGCGAGAAGCAGACCTTCACCAGTGGGCGGATCAATTGGTACGGGCGCGATCCCGACTGGAAAGACGTGCTCGGTTTTCGCGGCAAGGAAGACAAAGACAGCCCCGGTCAGGAATGGACGACGGTCGAATGCATCTGCGACGGCGGGACGATTACGATTCTCGTCAACGGGACGGTCGTCAATCACGGTGAAATGGCCGAACCGAGTTCCGGCAAGCTGCTGTTCCAAACCGAAGGGGCCGAGATTTTCTTCCGCAAGATCGAATTGCATCCGCTGAAGAAGGAATAGTCCTCCGCGCGGTGCCGGTCCGCCACGTTTCTCTCTTCGAGAAAGTGACTGCATCCCAATGGCCGACGATTGGACACGTACGCGCCCCACGATCAGCGGATTGCACGGCGCGGTCGCCTGTGCGCACCCGCTCGCTTCGCAAGCTGGCCTCGATATTCTTCGGCGCGGCGGAAATGCCGTCGATGCGATCATCGCCATGGCCTCTACGCTCGCCGTGGTCGAGCCGTATATGAGCGGGCCGGGCGGTGTGGGGTTTCTGTTGTTGCACAAGGCCAACGGCACGACACGCGTACTGAATTTCAGCGGCAACACGCCCGCCGCCGGGACGCCGGACCAATTCACGCCGCAATCGCACGAATGCGGTCCCCGCGCGTGCTTGATCCCCGGCAACGTCGCCGGCTGGCTGGAAGCTGTCGAACAAGAGGGAACGCTCGACCGCCAAGAGATTCTCGCCGCCGCGATTCGCCACGCGACCGATGGATTCCCCTTGCACTCGACAAACGTGCGGTTCCTGAAGATCAGTACGCCGCGGCTCAACGAAGCGGGACAGGCCGTTTTTGGTGCGGTGCCTCACCGGTTGGGGGCGGTGCTCAAACAACCCGATCTGGCAAACAGCTACCGGCAAATCGCCGCCGACGGAGCAGAGGCATTTTATCGTGGCGAATTGGCGCAGAAAATCGCCGACCACATCCAGTCACAAGATGGGCTGCTCAGCCGCGACGATTTGGCGAACTATCGCCCCGACTGGGAAACCCCTATCGGCGCCGACTATCGCGGCACGCACGTCGAGACCTGCCCGCCGAACAACGAAGGGTTTCAGATCCTCGAGCAACTGCGATTGTTGGAAGGCTTCGACCTGGCGGCAGCGGGGCACAATTCGGCCGACTACATTCAATTGCTCAGCGAGGCGATCAAGTTGGCGGTTGCCGACCGCATTGCCTACAACGGCGACCCGAAGTTCTGCGACGTTCCATGGGAGCGGTTGCTGAGCGGCGAGTACATCGCCGAGCGTCGCAAGTTGATCGATCACACGTGGGCGTCGCACAGCGAAGGGGAGCGCTGGTTCGGGCCCCGCGATGAAGCGACCATCGGTCCGGGGCGGGTCAACGGCATGACGACCCACATGGCGGCCGTTGACGAAGCGGGCAACGCCGCCAGCATTACGCAGTCGCTGGGCAATGGCTTTGGCTGCGGCGTGATGATTCCCGGCACGGGAATCGTGCTCAACAATTTTGCCTGGTGGTGCGAAATCGATCCCGCTTGCCCCACGCCGAACGTGATTGCCCCGGGTAAACGCTGGTCGAGTTGCATGGCGCCGCTGCACGCGTTCCGCGACGGCCGGTTTTGGTTCTCCGTGGCGACGCCGGGGAGTTGGGGGATTCTGCAGACCGCGATGCAGATGTTCCTAAACGTCGTCGAATTCGGTGCGGACCTGCAGGCGGCGATCGATGCGCCGCGGTTTCGCGTTTGGGAACGGACGCGGATGCAGATTGAAACCCGAATCCCCCGCACCGTTCGCGACCAACTCACACGGCGGCATCACGCGCTGGAACCGATCGGCGACTTTTCACCGCTCGTCGGTGGCGGACACGGTGTGATGATCGACCCGGAATCCGGCGCCCGCATGGCCGCCGCCGACCCCCGCCGCGACGGCTACGCCCTGGCGTATTAATAGGTAGCCCGGCTCGGCAGCAGCGAACCCGTCCTGCAACCCCCCAGCGACTAACAGGAGCGGGCCATGCCACCCCGAGCGGTAGCTCGCACAAGGCGGCCCCGCCGCCTCGCACAAAGTGGCCCCGCTGTCCGTCAGGCGAGGATTTCGGGGATGACTTTGCCGTGGACGTCGGTCAAGCGGCGGTCGATGCCGTTGTGGCGGAACGTGAGCCGCTCGTGGTCGATGCCCAGCAGATGCAACAGTGTCGCATGGATGTCGTAGCAGTAGGCCGGGTTTTCGACCGCTTTGTACGACCACTCGTCAGTTGCGCCGTAGCTGACACCCCCTTTGATTCCGCCGCCGGCCAGCCAGTTGGTGAAGCCGAACGGATTGTGATCGCGGCCCAGGCTGCCCTGGCTGCAGGGCATGCGGCCGAATTCGGTCGTCCAAAGGATGATCGTGTCGTCCAGCATACCCCGCTGTTTGAGGTCCTTGATCAGCCCGGCGATCGGCTTGTCGATGCTGGTGCCTAGAATACCGTGATCCCGCCTGACGTCCTCGTGCGAATCCCAATTCCGCCGCGGGTGGCCGTTGTCCGCGCCGCTCCAGATTTGCACGAACCGCACGCCTTGTTCCAACATGCGGCGGGCGACCAGGCAATTGCGGCCGAACTCAGCCGTCTCGGATTGATCCACCCCGTAGAGCTTTTGCGTGGCGGGCGTCTCTGCGGAGATGTCCAGGACCTCCGGAGCGCTGACCTGCAACTTGGCGGCTAACTCATAGGAACGAATGCGGGCCGTCAGCCGCGAATCGCCCGGCCGCTGCTCGGCGTGCCGCTGATTCAGTTTCTCGAGCGCATCCAATCCGTCAGCATCTCCGGCGGGAGTGATGTATTCGGCTTCGGGGGGAAACAAATCCGCAATCGGGTTTTTCGCCGACGGGCGAATCATCGTCCCCTGATACGAAGCCGGCAAAAACCCCGCGGACCAGTTTTGCGGCCCCGACGGTGCGAAGCCGCGACTGTCCGGGAGCACGACGAACGCCGGCAGGTTGTCGTTCAAACTGCCCAGCGCATATTGCACCCACGACCCGGCGCTGGGAAATCCCGGGAGCACAAATCCGGTCGCCTGCATCAGCGTCGCCGGACCGTGCACGTTGGACTTCGAGATCATCGAATGCACAAAGGCGATGTCATCAGCACAGGAGCCGATGTGCGGGACGAGGTCGCTGATCATCTTGCCGCACTCGCCATGCGCCCGCCATTTCCAGGGGGACTGCATCACCTTGCCGGGATCGGACTGAAACAACTCGACCTTTTCACCCGGATCGAACGGCTCACCGTTCTTCTTAATCAGCGCGGGTTTGTAGTCGAATAAATCGCACTGGCTGGCGGCGCCGGACATGTAAAACTGTACGACGCGTGTCGCCCGGGGCGGATGATGCACGATCGGCCGCCGCGTGGTGTTGCTCGTATCGGCCAACAACCCGTCGCGATCGAGGAGCGAGGCCAGCGCGATGCCGCCTAACCCGCCGCCGTAGGTCCACAGAAATTCGCGTCGATCGATTGCCACAGGAATAGCCTTTTACTAATGCAAGTTTGCGCTGCGTCAAACGACCATTATTCGTGGTTTTGCCGTCGCGAGCAAGCGATGGACAGAATGCACCACGGAGGCATGGACTGGGGACAAATTCGAAACACGAAATCCGAAATCCTAAACAAAGTCAAAACACAAAATTCAAATGACAAAATGTTTTGAAATTCGGTCATTATTATTTTGGATTTGTTTAGGATTTCGATATTAAGATTTCGGATTTTTTCTACGTGTCCTCCGTACCTCCTTGGTAAATCTTCGCCGTCTCACTTCTGTTGCCGATACACCTCCGCCAACAGATCCTCAATCGATTTGAATTTCTTCCCACTCTCAGCGACCGCTTCAATTTTGTGCCGGGCGTCGGTGGTCGAGTGTCCCAGGCTCACCAAAGCTTCGTACGCCTCGTTGAGAATATCATGATCGGTGCTCTGATCCGGCGGGAGGTCCCGTTCGATCATCAGGGCGAACTTGACCATCTTGCGGCGGAGTTTGGCCACGATCCGCTCCGCCACGGCCGGACCGATGCCGGGCAGCGCGCTGAGTTGTTTGACGTCCTGTTCCTCGATCGCCGCCGCCACTTCGCGGACGGGGCGGACGATGGCCCGCAGCGCCTTCTTCACGCCGACGCCGTCGACCGAACAAATCGCGTCAAAGAATTCCCGCTCCACGTCGTTGGCAAAACCGATCAGCCGCGGGGTCAAGCGGCCCTTTTGCGGGTTGCCTTCGATGTATTCAATCGTTTTCAGGCTGACCTCTTCGCCGATTTTGGTTTGTAACTGCCGCCGCACAAATTCGGGGACGTAGACTTCATATTCAAACGCCCCCACGGCAATTGTCGCTTCCGTAGCGGAAAGCCGTACGAGCGGTCCGGTAATTCTGGTGATCACAAGTTTTTCCTTGAGTGGTACGTAGGGCGCGATTTGCAGGGGGTGGCCCGACCGCATTGTGGTTGGGTGCCGTCAGGCACAAGAAGCGGCGCCATGTGCGTCCGTTGTGATGTCGTGCGCACAGGACGCGGCTTCTTGTCGCTGCGCGACCCAGCCAATTCTGGCCGGGCCACCCGCCGTCGTGTCATGAGGTTATTTCGTTTCACGGGAGCCTTAGCGCCGGCATTTTACGCCGGGGGTTGTGCGTCACAAGTGGCATCGCGGTGGACCGTCTCCGGTGAAAATGCCGGCAGGCAAACGGCGATGTATTCCGCACCGTCGGGACCGGGCGTGCTGTACCGCACCCATTCGCCCGGTTGCGCCACGACGGCTTGGCCGGCTTGGACATCAAATGCGCCCGCGTCGTGTTCGACGTGCAGCGTACCGCGGAGCACGACCGAAATCTCTTGAAACTCCGGCCGCTGCCCAGGCTCCACCCACCCGGAGGGGGACACCATGCGGGCCACACTCACGTTTGCTTGGCCGGTATTCACGCGGCCGGCGAGTTCCTGAATCTCTTTGGGTTTGTTCCCCGCCGCCGCGACGACGGTCGGCTGCTCGATCAATCGGGGCATATCGTTCGATTCCCATTCATGGGTTGAAGAAAGTTTGTCACAACCAGAATGATTATAGGGGAATGCCGGGTGAATACAGAAGTCGCCGCGTGTCGGCAAGGACGATCGGGGGGGCGGCTTACTTAGCGGTCGTTGAAGACCATCGCCTCGGTGAGCAGCGACACGCCGGCGATGCCTTGCTCAATCGTCAATAGGCCGATCAACTTGCCGTCGGCGACAGCGACGACGGCCGCGCCGTGCCAATCGGGGGGAATGGGGAGTGACGGGTCGAGTTTCCAGCGGTCTTGCCCCGCGTCCAGCCGCGCGGGCGGCACCGGCTTCGCCTCGAC
>CALFYU010000714.1 GCA_937952455.1 uncultured Planctomycetaceae bacterium | reverse complement strand
CTACCAGAAGCTGAGCGAGACCGACAGCCCGATCTTGGAGGGAAGCGATCGAATCGCTGAAGTCTCGCGACTCATGACGCCCAGCGTCGTGCACATTCAGTGCGTGCGGCACGTTAGCGGGCGCACGTTGGAAGAGACCGGATCCGGAGCCATCATCCGCAGCGATGACACGAAATCGCGGCGCATGTTTGTCGTCACCAACCTGCACGTGATTCACTGCACGCCCCGCAACGGAACTCGAAATTGGCCACATGGTGTTGGCCCTCGGCAGCCCGTTTGGTTTGAGCCAGTCGGTGACCTTTGGCATCGTCAGCGCCAAAGCGCGGCGATCGCTCAACCTGGGCAAGGACTCGCAGATCCTGAATCAAAACTTCCTGCAAACCGACGCCGCCATCAATCCCGGCAACAGCGGCGGTCCGCTAGTCAATCTCCGCGGTGAGATCGTGGGGATCAACACGGCAATCGCCTCCAGCAGCGGCGGGAACGAAGGCATCGGTTTTAGCATTCCCAGCAGCCTGGTCCGCCGGGTGGTGACACATTTGCTGGATTACGGAAAAGTCCGCCGCGCCTATATCGGCGTGCGGCTGAACGAGGATTTTGACATCGATGCCGCCCGTAGACTGCAATTGGACCGCGTTCGCGGTGCGCACGTGAAGATGGTCTTCCCCAACACGCCGGCCTACGACGCTCACCTGCAGCGTGACGACGTGATTCTCAGCGTCGACAATGTCGACGTCCAAGACCTAAATCATTTGATCAACCTGATCAGCCTCAAGGAGATCGGCTCGACCGTTAAACTGGTCGTCTTCCGCGAAGGGAGACGGATTCACGCAGAGATGAGGGTTGTCGACCTGGACCGCTCGCACCATAACGCGGACATGTCGTCGCCGGCCATTCCGGGTGAACAGAACCCTCAAGAACAATACGGACTGAAGCTGGAACCTTTGGACGGCGAATTGTCCGATCAATTGGGATTTGAAACCGGAACGAGCGGATTGTTGGTCCTGGACGTCAACTCGACTGGCCCGCTGGCCACACAGTTGCAACTGTACGACGTCATCGAAGAAGTCTCCCGCAAACCGGTGAGCACCGTGGATGATTTCCAATCGGCCATCGGCTCCAGCGCAACCAGCCGGGTCCTACTCAAAGTCCGCCGTCAAACCGACGGCATCACCGCGAGTCACCTGGTGCTGGTCAAGCCCTAAGGCGTCGACCGCACGGGTGTAGCGTGCGTCGCGACGCACCTATCCATTTGGGACAGACGATCCTTCCGCCGTTTTGGCGATGTACACGTTTCTCAATCGGGAACGTCACCGCCTCACGGTCGCACAACACTCGCCATAGACGCAGGTCCGAGCGGTAGCAGCGCAGCGAGTGGGGCTGTTACAATGCGAGCGAAACCCACCGGGCGCGAACTTGTGTATCGCGCCCGCACTCTTTTTCGTGCCCCGCCCCGTGGAGAGCCTGCTTCATGAAATTCCTCCGCACTTGTGCCGGTCTGTTCGTCGTTGTTGCTTTTTTCTGCCAGTCCGCTTCGGCGCAGGATTTCGACGTCGTCGTTTACGGTGGAACGTCGGGGGGCGTGGTGGCGGCGGTTCAGGCGGCGCGGATGGGCAAGTCGGTCGCCTTGATCGAACCGGGCAGGCATTTGGGGGGAATGACTTCCGGAGGATTGAGCGCCGTCGACATCGGCGATCCGCGAAGTATCGGCGGCGTGACACGGGAATACTTCACGCGGCTCGTGGCGCGTTATGGAAAACAACTCAGTTGGGATCAGCCGTTCCGCCGCAAGAGCGGTCCGGCCACCGGCGGCGCCTATTCGATTGAACCGCACGTCGCCGAGCGGGTGTTCGACAAAATGGCTCAAGAGGCAGGCGTGACGGTCCTGCGCAACAAGCGGCTCAAGAGCGTGCAGAAAAACGGCCCGCGAATCGTCGAACTAGCCTTTGAGGATGGTAGCACGGTTCGGGGAAAGGCATTTCTCCACACGGCGTATGAAGGAGATCTGCTGGCGGCGGCGACCCGCACGAACACGCTTAGGCGCGAGGGGAACGCAA
>CALFYU010000713.1 GCA_937952455.1 uncultured Planctomycetaceae bacterium | reverse complement strand
CGCTACTTACGCCGCTTCGCTTTACGCTTCTTAGTCGCCGCCTGCTCCGCCGCCTTGTTGATCATCTCCACCGTGATCGCCGCCGGCTGCGGGTTTTCGACGACCAGCGGTTGTTTGTCGTCGTAGGCGTCCTGTTGCTTGATCAGCAGTTCGATCATGCGGTCGGCTTGCTCCGGGTTGCTTACGGAGAGGTTGTTTAATTCCAGCGGGTCTTCGCGCAGGTTGAACAGTTGCGTGACGTTGACTTGCGGATAACGAATCAATTTCCAATCTCCCTGCCGCACCGCCCGCATCACGTCGCGGTAGGCAAAAAATAGTGTGTCGCGAACACCCTCAGCCTTCCCTTCGATGACCGGCACCAGACTCTTGCCATCGATGCCCTCCGGAATCGGCGCGCCGACAAGATCGCAGACCGTCGGGAAAATGTCAAACAAATAACAGAGCGCATCGCTCTCACCGTGGGGAATCCTCGGTCCGCTGAAGATCAACGGCGAATTCATGCTGTGTTCGTACAGGCTCTGTTTGCCGAACAGCCCATGGCTGCCGACCGCCAGCCCGTGGTCCGACGAGAAGACGATGATCGTATTCTCGAATTGGCCGGTCTCTTTCAGCGCTGCGATGATGCGGCCAATGTTGTGATCGATTGACGAGATGCAGGCGTAGTAATCGTGGAGATGCTCGCGGACGACCTCCTCGGTGCGGGGCCAGGGGGCGAGTTGTTCATCACGGATCACCATTTCGCCGTTGTCGAACGGATGCACCGGCTTGTAATTTCCCGGCAGCGGCAGCCCGGCGGGATCGTAGAGCGATTTCCATTCCTCGGCGGCAACGCGGGGGTCATGCGGGCCGGCGAAACCGATGTACATGAAAAATGGCTGGTCGCGGTCATAGTCCTTGAGAAATTTGACCGCATGGACGGCGGCCGTGCGGCCATGATGCCCGGAGGTCCGTTCGGCCTGATCGTTGAGGTAACGGGATTTGTCATAGGCCGTGTGATAAGTGTGCGGCGTGTTGCCCCGCTTCGATTCGTGGTACGTGTAGTACCCTGCCCGCTTCATCGTCTCGCCGAAGGTCCCCTGGATCTGTTTGGGGTCGTAGCGGAACAGCGACATCCCGCTGTGCATCATATGCCGGCTGGGATTGCATACCGCCGGCATCGTGGAACCCATACAATAAGCATTATGAAACACAAATCCCGAACGGACCAACTCGTCCAAGTTAGGTGTTTGGATGTGCTTGTTGCCCAAGGCTGCGATCGTGTCGGCCCGTGGGTCGTCGGTGAACAGAAACAGCACATTCGGTTTCCCCGCATCCGCACCGCCGGCGGCCTGGATGGCGAATAGCGGGGTGGAGAGACAGCACAACAGAATGAGCATACGCGGCATGATGATTCCCAGCAAATTGCGAATCGGTTGTCGAATGATCACCGTTGCATAATAGCGATTCTGCCGGCGCTGGAACACCGATTTGGCTTTCGGCAGAGGGGGAGACCTTCGGTCAGGGCCGTGCGGGGTCGGGAGACCCGCGCACAACTGTTTCGAGTGGTCAGTGGCCGGAGACACATCGAGTGAAGATTCGCGTACCCATCGCCTTCGACATCCAGTCGCCATCCCTGCAGCCTAAGGTCTACAGCCTGCGGCATCGCCCCCTCGGGCCTGTCGCCTCACGCCTCAAGCCTCGTCAGCGGGCGGCTTCGCGTTTGTCGGTGCTGCGGAGGTCGATCGTCATCGTGGCATCCAGACCGGCACGCATGATGCCGTCCACGTTTTCGACTTCGGCCGAGATCAACACGTCCTGGGCGAGTCCATCGACTTCCGGAGCAACGAATTTGATGCGTCCCTTGAACGAATTTTGTTCGGCGGGCAGCGTCTCTTCGCCGACATCCAGCTTGACGACAACCGGCATGCCCTGCTTGACGCGCACTGCGTCTTTGAAGGGCAGGTAACCTTCGACTTTGAGGCGCCGCGTACTAATGACCTCCAAAATCACATCCCCGGTGCGAACGGCTTCCCCTTTGGATTTTTTTACGGCCGTCACCATGCCGTCAAACGGCGCCACTACGGAGAATTGTTCGAGCACCGCCTTGGCCGCGTCGGCCTTGCGTTTGTTGACGTCAAACTGCCATTCGGCCTGTTCGATCTGCAGCTTCGCTTTGGCGGAGGCCAATATTTTTTCTTCGATATCAATGTCACTAACCGCTCCCGGAATTCTCTTATTCGCGGCTTGGCTCTTTTCGAGGTCTTTCGAGGCGAACTCGAACGCCTTTGTCGCGTAGCGGACTTCAATATCGTTGTCCGCCTGTGCCTTGGCCGTATCGTATTCCGCACGGGCGACTTCGTCCTTGAGGCCGGCCACGATTTGATCCGCCTGGACCATATCCCCTTCGCTGGGCTCGACGAAATCGAGGATTCCTTCGCGGGCGGCGGCCAATTCCACCTTGTCGATCAGCTTGACATCGGCCAGTTGAATCGTGAGCACGCTGGGTGCGGTTCGCGCTGCCTGACGATCCGATTTTTCCTGTTCTTGGCCGGCGACCGGAAGCACCCAGCCGGTGAGCAGTCCCGTTCCCAGGACAAACGTCGACAGGATCGTCATTCGAAGGGATTGTCGTGACATTGCGTAATTCTCCGTCCACTCTTGACGGCCAGCCGAGACCGAGTTTTGAGATGCGGGTCGCGGTTTGGGCGCAAGCGGTCGGCCCGGTCGTCGCGAGATGCCCAACTCTACTGAGTAGCGTAGCGGGGGATTTACCGGCTGGCAACTTTTTCCGCGATTTCGCGGGGACTTTCGCCCCGATTGGGACCGCCAAGCCCCATGGCGGTTGAGCATACCGGTTTCGCAGAATGTACCGAGCAGCGGGGACGTGATGGCAAACGACCGCCCTCACGCGACTGATTATCGCACGTCCGTCGTGTCGGCGGACGACGCATCGGGATTAGTCGCCGTGGGGCCGGAGCCACCCTGTTCAGTGAGCTGTTTGAGCAAGTCGCGGATGACGGCTTCCGCTTCGGCCCTTTCGTGGCTCCACTGTTCCTGTTTCCGCCGCCACTCTTGTTCGCGGCCTTCGAGCGTCTGTTCCAACGCTTGTGTGCGTTGTTCGCGCTCCTGCAATTGCTCCGTCCGCTCGGTGACCCACTCGGCCAAGGCCTGGCGTTCTTCGCGAAACTCGTCGCGCTGCTTTTGATATTGCGTCTGGGCGCGTTCCAACTCCTGCCGGTGCTGGATCAGATCTTCGCGGGCTTGTTTATAATGCTCCGCTAAGGCCGCCTGGGCTTCGTCGACTCGCTGTTTGGCGACGTCCGGGCCGGTCGATTGCGCAAGCTGCGCCCAGGCCTCTTCGACGGACAGCCGCATTTCCAAAGTTTTGCGGTGCGTGTCTTCCAACTCGGCCCGCAGCCGGTCCAGCCGCAGGCGGCGCGCCTCCAGGTTTTCGGCATGCAACTTGAGCATATTCTGCTGGCGTCGCAATTCCGACTGTTGCGTTTCGCGTTCCTGATCCCAGTTCTGACGTTCATTGAGCAGCCGTTGGCGATCGGTTTCCTGCTTACTTTGATCCGCCAATCGGGTTTTATGGATCAGTTCGCGTTCGCGGACTAAGGCACGTTCGCGCTGGTCCAACAGATCGCGAAAGCGTGCGGCCTGGATCCGCTGCCAACGGAGCTGTTCGGCCGTCCTTTGACGGTCCTGGACCGCCTGTTGTTGTTCGCGGCGAAATTCCTGCTGGTGGCTTTCGAGTTCGTGCCGCGACTTCTTCAGATGCTCTTCTTGAAAACGGACCCGGTTTTGCAGCAACGTGCGTTCGCGTTCCAGTTCGGCCGTCTGTTCCTCACGGTCGGCCTTCAGTTCCCGTTGCGATCGCAACAGCTCTTGCCGCTGCTGCTCCAGGTCGTGTTCGAGCTTGGCGCATTCCTGCAGCCGCTCGGTACAATCCGCCTCTTGCTGCTGCAGCCGTGCGGTGCGCTCTTCGGCTTCTTCTTCGAATTGGCTGACCCAGAGCCGCACGCTGCGCCGTTCCTGGTCCAACAGAGCCAGTTGCCCGTTGAGCCGTTGCTCGCGGCGATCCATCTCGGCAAATTGCGTGCTCAGATTCTCCGCGATCTGGCTCGCCTGGAGCAAGACGCGTTCCTCGAGCAACAGCCCGCCGCCGCCCGATTCCGACGCCATTCTGCCCTCTGAATGCCGGCCGCCACTCTTCGCAGCGATCTTGCTCGGCGCCGATGAGCCGGCACCCGGGGCGGTGGCGGAACGCAATTCGTGCGGACCATCCAGTCGGTGCTCGGCCGTCGGCTCGTGAGCCTCTTCGGCCAATTCGGGTGAACGGGTTGTGACGTCTTCGCTCATTCCGGGAATCCTTTCCCTGGAGCAGTGAGAAACCGCGGACCGCGCGACCGCGTGCGTCGGCCCCGTACGTTGGCTCAGTTCAGGTGCGTGTCCAAAGCATTGGAGAACTTCTCTTTGTTGGCCACGCCGACAAACTTGTCGACCAACTCGCCCCCCTTGAACAGCAAGATCGTGGGAATGCCTTGGATTTGGTAGTTCGTGGGAATTTGCTGATTTTCGTCGGTGTTCAACTTACCGATCTTGGCACGCCCCGCGTAATCGTCGGCCAAAGCGTCGATGGTGGGGGCGATCATCTTACACGGTCCGCACCACGGGGCCCAAAAGTCCACCAAGACGGGCACGTCCGACTCCAGCACTTCCGATTGAAAGTTTCCGTCGGTAAACTCAACAACATTTCCAGCCATGAGGGCGTCCTTCAAGTGCGTCTGGTCAATTGTTAGACGTGATCCGCCAGCCGCACACAACGCGCGTGGACTCCCGCAGACCACCTGCCCTAATGGGCACCGCAATAGCGCCGCAACCCGGTTGGCGCGCGGGTGGACGTCAGCGTTCCAAGACTATATCAAAAGCAGCGGGAATTATAGGTAAACCACCAAACGTGTCAACGGCCTCTCCGCTGCCCTCACTCGGCGATCGACTGGACTAAAGTCCATCCGGCAGAGAGATTACGCACATGGGCCGGTGCTCGCATCGACATCGGCACCACAAACTGCGAAACTAGGTAAGCCGCTGTAGGCGCCTCAGCAAACGCTCCCTTCCTCTGACTCCGCACGAACACGTTCCCTATCAATCCCGGGCATGACTAGATTTGTCTCAAAACTCGTCGCGGTGACCTTTGCCGCATTGATCGCGTCTGCCACCGGATACGTGCATGGTGTCGATCTTGAAAAGCTGCCGGATCTGAGTGCAGTCCAGGACAAGACCCGCGGGATTGGTGACGACGAGCGGGACGCCTATTTCCAGTTGCTGGATCATGCCGCGCACGGAAATGCCGAGACCCAATGGGCTGAGGCGGAACAGAATTTGAGGGAGTTCCAAAAACGGTTCTACGAAAATCAAAACCGCGCGCGGGCGAAAGACCCGTCCCTGCCGCAATATGCGTTCTCGCTGTACGCCGATCTGTTGAAAAAACCGCAGATCTATCGAGGGCAATTGCTTCCGCTAGAGGGCCATATCCGCCGTCTTGAAAAAATGCCGCTGCTCGACGGCGATGAGGATCTGGGGACGGCCTATCAGACGTATCTGTTCACCGACGATTCACGCACACACCCCTACATTATCGTCTGCCGCGAGGTCCCCCCGGGCATGCCGCAAGGCGGGGACGTGCAAGAGGACGTCGCGGTAGCGGGGTATTTCTTCAAGATCTATGCCTACGACGCCCAGGACGCGGCGCGAATCGCCCCGTTGTTGCTGGCCAAGCGGTTGGAGTGGTTTCCGCGACAGCCTGCCGAGCCGATCATACCGCCCCTGTGGGGCGGTATCGCGGCGACGGCGGTGCTCTTGATTCTGGTCGCTGTGATTTGGAGAATCGCGGCCAAGGATCGCCACGTTCGCCGGGAGCGGCTACGCAAGATGGCCGATTCCGCCGAACCGTTTTCTCCACCTGAAGGTTAAAAGTCCATGTCCGCCGTGCGTCCGGTCCCGCAACCACTGAACCGCCCCATCCGGCTGGCGGTCTTGATATCGGGGGGCGGCACGACGCTGGTGAATCTTCAGAACCGCATTTCCGCTGGGCAACTCGATGCGGAAATTCCCTTGGTGATCGCCAGCCGTGCCGATTGCAGCGGTGTGGAAAAGGCGAAATCAGCGGGCCTAGCCAGTCGCGTGATCTCCCGGAAGGACTTTGCGGACACCTCGTCATTCAGCCGGAGCGTCTTCGAGGCGTGCCGCGCGGCGCGCGTCGATCTGGTCGTGTTGGCGGGATATTTGTCGCTGTTGGAGATTCCGGATGATTTTTCGCTACGGGTCATGAATATCCACCCGGCACTGATTCCCGCGTTCTGCGGAGCAGGGTTTTACGGTGAGAAAGTCCACCGAGCGGTCCTGGAGCGGGGCGCGAAGGTGAGCGGCTGCACCGTTCATTTCTCCGACAACGTCTACGACAACGGGCCGATCATTCTACAGCGCACTGTCCCGGTCCTCGACGACGACACGCCCCACACGCTGGCGGCACGTGTGTTCGAAGCGGAATGCGAAGCGTACCCCGAAGCGATTCGCCTGTTCGCCGCCGGGCGGCTGCAAATCGACGGCCGCCGCGTGCGTATCCTGCCCCCGGTCGAATAGGCCGAGTTTCACCGAGGTCGAAGCCGGAGACGCGCATGCTCCGTTTGCGCTGCGTCCCCTGCTCTTTTCACGCCCGCTGGGGACCGGAAACCTTTCCCCAGTCATTGCCTGTGTAGCAAAACCGCCTCACTCCTGCAGATCGCTCATGCGCAACACCAACGGCAATTCCGTCGTAAAACATCATATTCATGCAGTTTTGACGGCAGTTTATGATTGAAAATGAGTGATTAACGCGTCATAATATAGGGCATAATCAGTCACCTGGAACGGATTTTCAGACGATGTTACTGGACGAACGAAGACACAAAATACTGCAAACTGTTGAAAATATTGGATTTGCATCTCTACAGCAGCTTGTGGAACAGACCGGCGTCAGAGAATCGAATATTCGACGGGATTTGGAAAATCTTGACAGAAAT
>CALFYU010000712.1 GCA_937952455.1 uncultured Planctomycetaceae bacterium | reverse complement strand
AAAACAACACTGTGCGGTGGCTGGGCATCGCTCGAATCGTCTCCCACAGCGCCGCTGCGCGTTCTTGCACAACATCGAACGAAAACGGCTTGCGGTCAATGTGCCGTTTCTCTTTCACCAGCACTAAACAAGGGAGTGCTGTGATTAGGAATATCGTGGCGCAGACGGCACAAATCGCCGGAAACCCCATGTTAAACTGCTTGCTCAGCAGCAGCGCAACGAGAATCGTCACAATCGTGCCGAAATAGCCCAGGCCGACGCCCAGACCGGAAATCAGCCCCGTGCGTTTGTGCGGAGCCACCGAGGGGAGCAGCGAGTTATAAAACACCAGCGAGTTCTGATAGGCAAAATTGCCGACGGCCAGACACGCCAGCAGCCCCACCTCGGTCGTCCAGACAGACCAGCCGTACATGGAGGCAATGCACAACAGCGTGAAGACCGTCAGAAACAGCCGCGTCTGCCCGGTGCGGTCACAGATCGACGCCATGACCGGCACCGCCAGTCCCGACGCGACCATCGTCAGCGTTTGTGTCACACCAATCGAGGTGAGATAGGTGAACGTGTCCGTAAAATACGGCATGAGGACATAGGTGATCGCTCCGGCGTAGATCGTGTTCGCCAAGTCGTAGAGGATCCAGCTTCCCGCCGGCACCCAATCGATGCGGATTTCGTCGGCGGCTGCGCTGGTCGACTTGGGCTGTTCCTCAGCGGGGGGCACGTGCGGTGGTCCTTTGTTGCGATCGGTCCGTCAATCGGCTCAGGCGTTTCTCGCACCGCCTGGGAAGCGAGATTTCCCGCCGCGACCGTGGCGGCGGCCTCACGCGTCACTCTTCTTAGTCGTCGCTGTCCAAGCGGTCGCTGACGTCGTCGTCAGACGAATGCGCCGAACGCGAAGTATCCGGGGCACGGCGAAAGACGGCCACCACATCCTCGATTGGCACCACAAACAACACGTTGTCCGATTCCAAGTCGACCGGAATTGCGTTGCGGGGATTAAACAGCACCTTGTCGTATTTCCGCACCGGGAAGTCCTCGTCGCGTTCGATCTGCGCGCTGACTTCGACAATTCGGCCGGTGATTGTAGGAATCTCCGCCTGATCCGGCAGGACAATTCCCCCCTTGGTCATCTGGCGGCCTTCGTCCTTGCGGATCAGGATCGTCATGCCCAAAGGCTCGATAAAATCATTCAATGAACCGTTACTCCTCAATAACTGCGGCCTCATGTCCGGATCACAAGTTCATGGTCATGAGGTCGGCCTACCCACTATTGTTTCCAATTCGCCGGAATAGGCAAGGGCAGGTGTTTTGAGATGCGCGGTCGCTGAGGTCCATTGGACAGGGAAACGAAGGGCAAGGTGAGGACCCGCCCCGCTGATGCGCTCGCCAGCCCAACACCCTCGCCGCCAAAGAAAAACGCAGCCGAGTCGCCAAGTCTTATTGTAGTTTCGGGAGTAAGAACGCACCGACACCGTTCACGATTCCCAAGAGAATAATTAAGCGGACCCATAGTCCCCCGTCCATGAGCCCCCCGAAGAGTGCGCCGACGGAGACTTCTTTAGTCGTATGTGCTCCGTTGAAGACGACGGCAAACAGAAAAAGTGTGAAGACAACACTAGCCGTCACGATAAACATGGCCAACCGTATGCCTTCGACGCCTCCAAGAAGGTATCCCAAGAGGATCAAGCCTCCGTTGATACTCGCCGTCAAAATGAAAAACGTGCGAAGCATCCAGCTTTCCGCCTCGTGCTGGACTTGCACCTGACGTTCTTCAACTGAGCGGTCGTCAGCGACCTGTGGCGACGCGACTTCGTTCTTCCCGACGCCGACCGTCGCCACCTGTTCCCCACCACACTCTGGGCAAACCGATTCGGTCAGCAGAATCGCGGAGCCGCAGTGTTGACATGGACGCATGTGACCGGCCGTGCTGGGGGAGACGAAGGAGTCAAGATCGTCTGCTGGCCCACCACTCAACCTCGCAGCGAACGCAACCGGTCGCTGACCAGCAGGCGGGCTTTGTACACGTTGTCTTTCCAGTAATCCAGATACGTATACTGCAGGGCCTTATTCTGACAGCGCCAATACAGCTTCGCCAGCGCCGAGGGAGAGGCGTCGGACGGTTCGTATTCGGTCTCGTAGCCATGCCGCTGCAGCTGGGCATGGGCAAACCGTTCGAACTGTTGGCGTTGGGCGGGTGTCATCTTGGTCCGCCACTTGTCGAAGTTGCTCGCATTGAGTTGCTCAAGCAACAGCGGCTCCAACTGCTTCAGCAGTGCCTCCCGGGGTTCAATCTCCAAAAACTCAACGACCCGCTCGAATGTCGCCATCGGCTCGGAGAGCAACTGTTCGTAGGTGATTTCCAGTTTCTGCTCGGCCGGCAGGGTCTTTAGGAATGCATCGATGGCATCCACCGCCTCAATCCACTCCTGGGCGGCGGTGTAAATATTCTGCGCCCCCCAGAACCGTCCCATCACCGACAGGGCCACGTCGCGGCCGTCGCGCACGAGATGGATGTACTTGGCATCGGGACACAACTCGCCGATCACCGGCAGATCGGTGGCATAACCGGGCGTCTTGTCCCCCCACCGCGGCGCCATTTTGTTGTACTGCGCCAGTTGCAGAAAGATCGCATCCAGTACGCCGCGGTAGGTGCGGGTTTTGACAGCGTCAAAGGCAGCCTGCTCGTCGAACTTGAACCCAAACTTAAAATCGCACCGCTCAAACCAACGTTCGCCGCTAATGTCGTGGATCAGCCGCCGCAGATTGGCATCGTCGGCGAGGTCGCCGTAGCGGTCCAGCCGGCGGTAATAATGGACGATGAACTGGCTTTCCGTCCCGAAGCTGACGCGGAGATGATTCCGCAGCAGTCGCGAGAAGATGGACGTGCCCGAACTCCCATGACCGACCAGGATCACGGGGCACAAATTGCCGTGCTGAATGGAAACGTCTTCGGTCATCGTCTGCACATTCACGTCGTTCCCCGTCGCCAAAAAATTCGATCCTTATATTGAGATAGAGTATCGCGCCCCTCATCCGCAAACCGGGAACCGAAGGGGCAACTTGTTCTGAGATGGTCGCCTGCGGCGGATTGTAACGGTTAATCACATATTGTCACGATACACTCGCAGGGGTCCGTCCCCCAGCCCCCACCCGGCGATGACTTCGGCGGAGCGTGGTCGCCGTAATCGACGATCCACATATTGCGGAATCGGACCGGATTGCGGTGGTCCTGGATGCGGATCGGCAGGGGCTCCGGCCCCTCCGGTTTTCCCGCACCGGTTTTGGATGTGATCTCGACGTCGTTGTGCACCGGCACGCCGTTGAGGCGAACGGTAATCCGCGCGTTTTGAATCTTTTCGCCGTTAGCGTCGAATTTGGGAGCAGCGAAATCGATGTCGTAGGTCTGCCACGTCAGCGGGGGCAGACACATGTTCAAATCAGCCGGCCGCTGCTTATACAGGGCGCCGCAATTGTTATACACAGGGTCCAAGCCGAAGGAATCCAGGATCTGCACCTCGTAGCGGCTCAGCAGGTACAACCCGCTATTGCCCCGCGCCTGATCGCGGGCGTGCGGCATATAGGGCAGGCGGAACTCCGCATGCAGCGAAAAGTTGCTATACAGGTCCTTCAGTTCGGCCCCTTCGATCAACAGGCCGTCGGGCGTAATTTTACCCCCCACAAAGTGATCGGTGTTCGTCCCGTCGAACAACACCGTTGCGTTATGAGGCGGCCGCATGCCCATCGTCGGGCTTTGCCGCTGCGTTTTGGTCAGCCGACCTTGCTCGAAGTTCGGAAACCGGTCATCGGTGACGATCGCTTCATATCCGTCCACGACAATCCGCGTGGGATAGGAGGAAAACACGACCCGGCCCCCTTCGAGGCTGCCGGTGTACTTGGGATTTTCGCGACGGTTGAAGCCCGCACCGGGCAGCCCGCCCGAATGTAGCATCGCGGAGAATTGCCCATCCCCTAACGCGACCACCTGCAGGCCCACCGATTCCCAGCGTGACGGGGCGGTCGTAATCGTTCCGGTGTACTCGCCCTGATAGGCAAAATCGGCGTCCACCTCATCGAGGCTGGTCATCGTCGGAAACTCGTCCGCCGCAAAGGAATACGCCGGAACCCCGACGAAAACGGCCGACACCACCAGGACAATACGCAACACGGCAAGCTCCTCAATTCGTGTCCCAAACAACGGTCAAAGTTTCGCTAGTTAACGTCTTTTCCCATTGTGTCCAACGAACGAACACGACGCAAGCGGAGCGCGGAAGCAAAATTAGGCGTGAGGCGTGAGGGGACAGGCTTGAGGAAAGAGGCTTTAGGCTGGAGTCCGTAGGCTGTAGGGCTGGCACGCGTTGGCGGTAAGACCAACGTGAAAAACCTCTGGCCACTCACCACCGGCCACCGGCCACTTTTTAGGGCAGTAGGTTGAGCTGGCGGCATACGGGCACACCTCCCTCAAGTCTCTTTCCTCAAGCCTCAAGCCTTCCCGTCCGATTGCAGCGGTTATTCCGCCGCGGCGGGTTCGAGCATCAGCTTTTCGCGCAGGAAGCCGGGGCGGTCGGTGGTGATCGAATCGACTCCCAGCATCCGGAAGTGCTCGGCAACGCTGGGATCGTTCACGGTCCATGTGTGGAATTCCAGGCCGGCCATTCGCAGCATCTTGACGAAGTCGGCGTCCACGACCTGTTCGTTGGCATGCGTGTCCAACCCGTCGGCGCGGACCCTCGCCAGCGTCCGCATCACGTCGGCAGCCGTCGGCTCGAATCCGCCGTTCGGCTGCTCTTTGTACCGGACGAGCCAATACGCTTTGATCTCCGGAATCAGCCGCTTGGTGGATGCAACGACTCGTTCGTCGAATGCGATCACCTTTGTCTGCTGCGGTTTCAATTGCGCGGCCTCAAGTGCCTCTTTGAGCTTGGGCACGATTTCGGGGCCGCATTTGACCTCGATCAGGATTGATTTATTCGGAGGCACGATGGCCAGGACTTCTTCGATCGTGGGAATCCGCTCGCCGGCAAACCGCTCGTCCTTCCAACGCCCGACGTCCAATTGCCGCAATTCGGCCAGCGTGCTCTTAGCGACGTCCAACTCGACTCCGGCCGTCTTTTTGGTCGTCCGGTCGTGGATGCAGACGATGTGTCCGTCGGCGGTGAGATAAAAATCTCCCTCGATCACGTCCGCCCCCTCCTCCCAGGCCCGGCGGAACGCCGCTAAGGTGTTCTCCGGGGCAAAATGCGAAGCACCGCGGTGGGCGACGATCAGCGGTCGCGCTTCCACACGGTCATCGGCGGCCGCAGGCGGAGCTAGGATTGTTGAGACCACGGCAAAGAGAATTACCGAAGCGAGGTGTGGGAACCGGGGGGAGAATGACATAACCGTTCCTACGTCAGGAGTGGTATTGAAGTGTAGCTTGCAATTGTGAAAAAGAAATCAAGATTCTGCGTACACAGGGTTAACACGGCGTCACTCGTTCATCCGCCGTTTGGCCCGATTCTTGGCCTGCCGGAAAACGTCTTGGGACGCCGGGGATGCGGCCGGTTTTTGAGATGGCGCCGTGGGGGTGGGTGCCGGGGCGGCTGGTTGTCTTTCGCGCCCTGCCGCCTTCCGTTTGTGTTGGGGAGCGCGAGCGGGTAGTTTCGGCAGCCAGGACCGCCAGCCGGCCTTCACGGTCCCCACTTCTTCGCCGGCAACGGCCAATTTCGACCACAACGATAACCGGCGACCGGCGATCTCGACAAGCAACAACACGATCGCCGTCGATAACAGCCAGATCGCTAAGGGGTGCATGCCGGCTGCGCGGGGGGGATTTTTGAAGACCTCCAATGCATCGATGCGGGCCGTCCCGCCGGTCATTTCGGCGATCTCACTTAAGACACGGCCGCCTGCCTCTTGCGGCCCGCGGGGGGCGTACTCGGGAGAATAGGGGAGCGTCACCACCGGCCCGCGGACATAGTCCCGCGGCCCAAGTTTGACGACGGTGTGGTAGGTACCGGTCCGCGAAAGCAAAACTCGCGCTTCCAGCGTATGCGCCCCACGCCAGACGAAGGGGATTTCCAGCGGCTCCTCTCGGTCGTCCCCGGGAACGACGGCGCTGAGCGTCGGCGATTCGATCACGCGGGTTTCGGTCCGCTGGGGATCGAGTTCCAACGTCACGACGGCCTGTTGACCTTGGCGGTCGACGGTCAAATAGACGTCGTCCGGATCGCCACCACCCAAGAGCCACCGCCCGTGCGTGATCAGGAAATCATTGTATTCGTCCCACGACCCGAACTGGCCCGAGAATTGGCCGTCCACTTCGATGGTGATCGCCGCCGCCCGGCCGAGTCCGCGGTACCAGAACGCCGACCAGGGAGCGACGTATTCGTCCTGAGAAATTACCGCCGCCGTGGCTTCGGGACGCAGGTAACACAGGTTGTAGCCCTCCACGGTGGGAAACGGACCGGCGGCCAGATCGCCCATCAAGCGGGCGTCCGACAACATCCGTCCCGGGATGCCGTCTGGCTGCGTTTCCGGATCCTTTTCGATGAAACTGCTCCGCGCCACTGACATCGTGTCTTCAGTGAATAGCCGCGGCAATTCCTCAGGATCGGTGGTGAACATCACGTTTCCGCTGCCTCGCTTGGCGATGTCCTCCAGCAGTTTCGCATCCGGATCGGTCTTATTTCCTAGTCCGATCACGCTGACGGTAATTCCCGACGCCTCGTATTTCTTCAGAAGCTCCTTGTAGGCGCCCGGCTGTTCGCTGTCTTGGGCGTCGGAAAACAGAATGATGTGTTTGGTGGCCTGTTCCGCCTTCATCAACTCCGTGCCGGCGGCGACCAGCGCCTCGTAGACGAAAATGCCGCCCCCCATACTCTCAATTTTCCGAATTCGCGACTGAATCGCTTCGGTGTCGTCGACGTCGATCAGCGGTTGAATCACGTGCGGCGAACTGTCGACGGCGATTACGGCAAAGCTGTCGCCGGGTGAGAGCAACTTGACGCACTCGGCCGTTCCGAGATTCGCCAGGTCCATTTTGGTTTTGCCCCCTTTGACGGGCATGGCCATGCTGCCGCTGCGGTCCAGGGCGACGGCGATCGCGACCCGCGTTTTGCGGTGTTCGTCCCGGAGTTCCATGGAGACCGGCAATGTCTCGTCCAACGGACTGTTGAAGTAGCCGCCGACGCCGAAACTTCGCTGCCCGCCGGTGACCAGCAGGCCGCCGCCGAGATCTTCAACGAACTGCGACATCCGCTCCATCTTGATCCGGCCGAATTGAGAAGCAGGTACGTTTTCCAATACCACCGCCCGGTAGGGGTCGAGTGCATCGAGCGTCATCGGGTGCGTTTCCGCAGCCGCGACGTCGACGTCGATTTTGCCGCTTTGAAACGCGCGGACCAGGTTGTCGTGCGTGCCGTCAGCGTTGAGG
>CALFYU010000711.1 GCA_937952455.1 uncultured Planctomycetaceae bacterium | reverse complement strand
TCTGCGGAAAACCGGTGGCCCACACAGTCCGCGCGCGGTCTGATTTCTGCTGCTAGCCGAGTCCAAAGTGTGTCACCTGGCCGGTCACCATCTGCGGGATGTAGCGGTCACCCAGCCGCAGTTCCAGCAGGCTGCCGACGCCGTGATAATTCACCCGCCCCCCCGGATCGGGGGAGGCGCCCCCTTTCTCCTGTTCGGCCACCAGGCGAATGTTTAACCGGTGGTTTTGGTTTCCTCCTTGGTTGTCGTAGATCACGAGTCCCTCTGCCCCCGCAGCCAGCAGATCGAGATCACCGTCGGCATCGACGTCATCCACGCGGCACTGGCGGACCGTGGTCATGGGAGGATCGACGAGATTTCCGACGGTCGTAAAGCCGCCGAGACCGTCGCCGCGCAGGATCTTCAGACCCTGTTCGCCCCACGCCAACAGGTCGGTCCGTCCGTCGTTGTCGTAATCCCACGTTAACACGCCGACGGCCGGGGGAGGTGAGATCATCGTCACCTCCAGCGCTTCGACGACTGCCGTTTCGAGCGTCTGGGTACGGATTAGCCTGAGGCCGTCTTCGCCGGCCGTGACGACGTCCCAGGATCCGTTCCCGTCAGCATCAAGCACAGCCAGTCCGCGAGCCGTCGTCAACGGAGCGAATTCGCCCGCTAGTTCCTGCCGGGAGAAGCGCCCGTGACGATGATTCCGCAAGATTGTCGCCGTTTCACTCCCGTCGCCGGCAGCGATCACGTCGATGTCGATATCTCGATCCCAATCCACGGCGGCGAGTGCCTGGGGAACATGGTCCGGATCCCCGGACAGCATCTGCATGCCACGGAACTTCATTCCACTCCGATTTTGCCAGAATCGAATTCCCGCCGGACTCGCCGTCACCAGATCCAACGTTGCATCATGGTCGACGTCAAATAGGACCACCGCCGATAACATTTTGTTTTCGGAAAACTCCGCTGTCTGTTCGATTTTGGCCAGCGATCGTTTTCCCGTCGCGGTGTCGAGTCGGTTTTGCAATACCAGCGCACCGGCGTCGCCATACACGATGAGATCGATATCCACGTTATGGCAACGTTCGGTCTGCGGCGTCGCTTCGGCGGTCACGTCTTCGTCCAGGTCACCGGTGATGACGTGCTGCATTCCGGTGGGAACCGGCGTCTCACACACTTTCGACCACGCGGCAGCGTTTCCCCCCCGCCCGTAGACTTCAATGCGATCAGCCAGCAGCACGATTACGTCGCTGCGTTCGTCCAGATCGAAATCGGCGACGACGAAATCAATGACCGGTTCTTGAAAAGTGAGTTGTGCCGGCGATTCGGTGAACCGCACGTCGATCGGATATTTGACGTCTTCCGCACCCGCGGCCGGCTGCGGTGCCGTCCAGTTCTCGTAGAACTCCGGGCGGAAATCTTGAACGACGTAGGCCAGCGGATGCGGTGCCGCCTGCATTGCGTCACGACGAGCCAGGGGGTGTGCCTTGATCACGTTCGCAGCGACAAACGCGTCGCGAAACAGATCGGCATCGCGGCTTTCCTCGGCGGCACGCAGGGCGTCGTCGATTTTCTGCGGCAAATCAACTCCCGCTTCCCGGGCATCGGCTGCCAGTGGCGCAATCAGCGGGCGGGCAGCGCGGAGCGTCTCCGCCACCTCCGGGCGCTGCTGCTGGGTCTGACTTTGAATGAGATTCCACAACACGGCGAGGTTCTCCGGTGCCAATTCCCAAGCGCGTTGAAAACTCGCGCCCGCCGCGCGACGCACTTCGGGATCAGCGGAATCTCGTTGCAACTGGCCCAGTTCGAACCAGACCCTCACGTCGTCGGGAAACGTCTGAGTCGCAGCGCCGAGTTGCTGGATAGCATCGGCGACGTCACCGCTTTGTGCGGCAATCTTGGCCGAGAGAATGTGCGTGCTGAACGCGTCCGGTTCAACTTTTTTCAGAATCTCCAACGCCGTTGCGGCTGCATCGGCCGTAGCGTTGCCAGTTTCCATTGCCAGCAGCAGGGCGATCACCGCATCGCGCGATCCCACCGGATCATCCGGCAGCACCGCCGCGATTTGAATCAGTGGCTCGACGGCCTCGACATATTTGTGATTTTCTAAAAGTCCGACGGCCCGCTCTTTTGCCTGCCATAAATCCAATTTCTGCGCAGCAGTCAATGCTTGGCGGTCATCTTCGGCGGGGACGTTGCCCGGAGGCGCAGGGGGACCGCCGGGGTTTCTCCAGAAGATCAGCCACGCGTTAGCCAGCAAAATCGCGACGAGCAATCCGCCGAGAAACCAGTATTGGAAACGGCGAGAAGTTCCAGGAGGTTTGGCTGGCATGGGTTGGCGCGGGGATTGGATCTAGTCGGAGTGTTTGTCTTGATTCTTGAGCGTCCCCCGTCGGGAAGCAAGCGTAGAGCCGGAAAACCGGTGTCGCGGTGTGGTCTTTTTTCAACACGCCTTGTTGCCCATCGGCATCGTTATCCCTCACGCCGAACCTGAGGTCGCTTCGTAAGTCCGCTGAGGATTTGCGGGTTGGGTCAAAGCGCCGTCCTCCGCTGCCATTGGCACGACGTTTGCGTTTCTAGGGATTTTCAGACCGCACCCCTCAACGGTTCGTCCGCATTTTGCAGCGGGACCGCAATCGCTAGGAGCCGTGTACCAAACGTGAACAATTACCAAATCACCGAATTTGCAGCGCAAATCGCCGCACACAACCGCCTGATTATCGAATCGCCGCAACCGATCGAAGACGCCCGGCTGCAAGCCAGTTGGCACGCGGCCCGCGGCTGGCTGATCGGCCAATTGCGGCGGATGGATGCGTGTGTGCCGGCGGAACTGAACGAAAGCACCGCGCTGTGCGAAGACAAGGCGGTCTGGTCCCGCCTAGTGCCGCTGCTGGAAGAGGTCTTCTGTACTGAAATGCTCATGCGGGTTTGGGGCGCTGTACTCGCGGCGCGCGAGAATCGGCACGTGGCCGGCGGAGGAGACGTAGCCCTCAATATTTTGATCCTGCAATTGAAAGTGCGGCAACGGGCGCTGAAGCTGATGGTCGATGCCATGTCAGGACATCGGAGCGAACGCGATGTGGCTGCCATCGATCGGACTCGGCGAAAGTGCGAGCGTTGGACGGACCTCTTGTTGGGAGACCTCGTTCTGCGAGAGAGTGTGGGCAGATTTGCGTGCGACGAGCGACGAGCCCGCGATTTCGGAGTCGATTACTTCCAAAACCAGACGCACACGGCCTACCAGTGCACCTGGAAGTTGTTGGCAGCGGGGATCCGCACAGCATTCGCCGCCGCAGACGGCGCGCCGGGTGAAACTACGACCGATTCGGGCCCGTTTTTTCGCGCGATCCTGCGTTGCCTGCCGGTCGACGCATTTCATAATGACGGACCGCCACTGGCACAGCGTTCTTATCGGTCCCGGCGAATGGACGGGACGTCCGATCGCCCTCCCACGGCAGCGGCGCTGCGGCCGCTACGGCGCGTCGTATTTTTCGGCAACGCACCGTCGGCGACGACCACCGATGGGATCAGCTTTACCAAACTGCGGCGCGAGCAGGAATGATCGGCGATCTTGACCGGGATTCGGCAAAGGCTTAATAATGGCCCTTCGGTCCTCCGCAACGGAATTGTAGATTCCTGATATTTGCCGAGCGGGGCCGCTCAATTGCAGAATGCTCTAGCATTTTCCCGGGTGATCGGCGAAGATAGGCGGATTATCAACGAACGCGCGTTCCGTCAAGAATTGAATCAATCGCTGCCCAAGGCACCTTCGGTCCTTGGGCAGTTTCCTATCTTGCACAGATGTTTTTCGCCGTATGACCCTCACCGCGCTATGGGGTTTCGCGGCTGGGAGTCGGCGACGGTCAATGATCCGTCGGCCGCATCACGTTTCGTTTTTTTGCAGTGAGTGATTGTTATGGAGAAACAACCCATTTCGCGTGAGGGTTTTGACAAGATTCGCGAAGACGTTCGGCGCTTCTATGCGGATGCGCTACGCGACCCTGACAA
>CALFYU010000710.1 GCA_937952455.1 uncultured Planctomycetaceae bacterium | reverse complement strand
GGCGTGCGGAAAGACGCGGTCGAAATTTTCAGCCGACATCAGCAACTGTCCCTGCAAGACACTGCCGTCGAACATCCCCACGCTTTTCAGTTTTTGAGCGCCCGGCGCTTCGACAATTCCGCCGATCCCTTTGTGCAGGCTATACATCAATGTGTTCATATCGCCCAGCACGGGGATCGAGCCGTCCTCCTGCGACTGATCCAGCAGTTGCCAGGGATTCTCGCCGGGTGTATCGGCGAATTTGAAACGCGGCTCGCCGTCGGGCGGTTCGATGATTGTGCGCGGGACACCGAGAATCGTCGGCAGCCGGGTCTGAAAGATGTTCAGGCAACTCGCATCTTCCCCCGGGCGGACGCGGAATTGTGCGATGGAATTGACCGGCTGCAGCGTCCGTCGCGCGTCGCCGCTGTCGAGGCCGAATTCCCCGCGCCCTTTTTCCGTATTCAAATCGAACAGAATCGGCTGTGACGACTCGGCGACGAGCGTATAGCCGCCGTTGCCGGAATCCTTGTTGGGACGTTCCACGGCGGGATTGCGGTGCCCGGCGGCGACGGCAGCGACGACGAACGTTGCGGAGGCGATCAACCCTACAGTGAGCACGCTGCGTGTACGGTTGCGTGCGGCATTCTGTCGGCTCAACCGCCGCAATGCGGCGAGACCCCGCCCTTGAATCGACGTGCCCGAATCGGCAGAAAGCCAAAAGGAGAACAACGACAACGAGGCGATCAACAGCGACATGCCGACAAGGAAGAAACTGACCACCGACCAGGAGAAACCGCTAAACGCCTCGCTCTGCGGAACGAGTCCGAAGACAACGCCCATCGTGAGCAGCACGGCGAGGGCGGCGCAGACAAGTAAGAGTCGCGGGACGCGCCGCACGGACGCGGTCTTTGCCGCGGTCTCCTGTTGGGCAACTCCTGAGAGCAGCCGCCGTACGGGGATGGCATTGATACCCCGCATGGCGATCCACACAACAAGCATGGCGACAAAAACTGATATCGCGAAGCTCAACAGCAGCTTGAGCGGATGGACCGAGACGATCAAAAACCGCGTCCCGATCGCACCGATCCACCAGGTCTTCAGACCGTAGACCATTAAATGGGCGTAAGCGATGGCGATCACGACTCCTAATAACCCGCCGGCGACAACCAGCAACAGGCCTTCGGCCAGCAATATTCTGCGGGTTTGTTTGGGCGAGAACCCCACCGCCAGTAAAAGGCCCACTCCGGCGACGCGTTGTTCGATTCCCAACCGAAACAACAGGCCGACAAGAATCATCGCCGCAGCGATGATGAAGAAACTAAACGCAATAAACAGCAATGAAAAATCAGTCGTACCGCCGGCCGCCAGCAGGCCCAACGCTTTGACCGGCTGAAACGCCAAGCCCAGCTCCCCGGGGGGCAATTGCTTGGGGAATTCCCGTTCCCACCGCTGGCGGGCGGCGTCGAGCGTTTCTCCTCCACCGGGTACAAACCGGAACGACGTCAAGTCGCCGTAACGGCTGGTCCATAGCTTCTGCGCGGTCTTCAACGTCACAAACGCCTTGGGCGTGCCGCGATGCGCCGTCCAATAATCATCGTCACGCGAGGTGAGGCGGCCCATGTCCATCTCGAATGGTTGTTCCCATTCGTCAATCGTGTCGACGTCGGTGATCCCTTTGACTTCCGGAGTCAAGCCGCGGTCCGCCGCTGGCGTGTCGTCGAGCTTTGTGATCCCGCGCACGGTGAAGTCCCGCGACTCTTCACCCAATTCCCCCTTCGATCCGGCCAGGTAATAGGTCAAGGTGATCACGTCGCCGACGGCCACTTGCAGATCCTCGGCCAGCCACGAATTAAGAATGATGTCCGACTCGCCCAACGGTTGCTGGGGCGGGGGGCCGACGAACTCAAACGGTCCGAACGGCTGTTTCCCTTCGCCGGTGAACACGTCCGCGTCCAATCCGGCGACGACTGAATACATCGAATAGGTGTCGTCTCCCTTATCCGACCGAAATTCGTTGATCAGATAGACCAACACGGGAGACGTCACCGCGCCCTTGCCCGCAAATTCGGCGGCGGCCATCGAGACGCTGTTCTCGAGGATCAGCCGCTGCGATTCGAGCGACAGGTATGGTGGTGAGTCGTTCTTGCGGATTCGCAAATCCAGATCACCCAGCGTGAGCACCTCGCTCACGGCGCTGTTGAGCGCAGCGGCCCCTGGTTCACCGCGGTCTTCAGGCGATTTGGCGGCCGCAAACAGCGCATTGACTCGCGCCGTGCGCCCCTCGGGCAGGCTCCGCGATCGCCGCCGCTGATCCACGTCGAGCGTTTCCTGCAGCGCGTCAAGCGACATGAACGCGTTCAGCGGCAATTGCTGGCTCGGATGCAGCCCCAATCGTCCCACGCCCGAATCGACCGGCAGGATGGCGGAGACGGTGAGCATGATCTCACGGACGTCGTCGTCGGTCTTGCCCAATAGCGAATCGCGGGGGACCGAACTGGGAATCTCCAGAGCTGCCACGACCGTATCACCGACAGCCACGCCCAACGTTTCCGCCAAATTATGGCTGAGAACCAGATTCTGCGCTCCCGGCGGCGGCGTGTCGCCGTGTTCGGTCAGATTCCACAGCCGTTCATCAAGCCCGTAAAGATTCACCTGCCCGGCCCGCCGCAACAGTTGCGCCTCGCCGGTCCGCTCGGTTTCCAGACCGGCCCGCATCACAATCGCCGGGGCGAGCGTGTCGAACCGGCCCGATGATTTGAGTTGCGAGTCGAGTCGGTCCGCCAGCGATTCTTCAAAGAACCGGTAGCCGGTCACGACGTGGTCGATCCGCCCCAGGCGATCGAGGGTCATTTTGCGCAAGCTGTCTTTCACCGAATCGCCGACCACCAGCGCGCCGCCGATCACCGCTGTGGCGGCGGCGACTCCCAATATGACGGCCAGGTTTGTGCGCCAGTAATAGAGGAGCGTGGGAGCGACGATCTTTTTCAGCAAGTTCATTTCACCTTCACCGGCGGGTCGGCAATTCAGGACGCATGTGCGGTCGATTTGCGTTCGACGAGTTTCCCGTCGACAAGCTCGCACCACCGCGGAAACCGCTCCGCCAATTCCGTGCTGTGCGTTACCGTGATCAACATCGTGTTGTGCTCCGCACACAGCTCCAGCAGCAACGAGCCGACGGCGGCGGCTGATTGGCGATCCAGATTTCCGGTCGGTTCATCGGCGAGAACTAAAGAGGGTTGATTGATTAACGCACGGCACACGGCGACCCGTTGGCGTTCTCCGCCGGACAATTGCGCGGGGCGATGCCCCAACCGCTCCGCCAAGCCGACGCGGTCGAGCAGTTGCCGGGCGCGCTGTTCTTCGTCGGTTTCCGCTCCGGCGCCCGCCAACGTCGGCAGCAAGACGTTTTCAAGGACCGAACATTGCGGCAGCAGGTGATGATCTTGAAAGATGAAGCCGATTTCCTCGTTGCGAAATTTGGCCAGCGCGGCTGTGGAGAGCGGGGTGGGATCGGTTCCCAAAATCGACACACTGCCGCCAGTCGGTTCATCCAGCGTGCCGATGATGTACAGCAACGTGCTCTTGCCCGATCCGGACGGTCCGGTGATTGCCAGCGCCTCGCCGCGGCTCAATTCCAGGTCCGCCCCGGAGAGCACCGACAATCCCCCGCCGGGCGTTTCAAACGTCTTCGTCACTTGACGGACAACCAAATCGCTCATAGGAATATCTTTTCCGATTCTCGGAAACGAAATGAGTGCGGACACTCGATGCATCATAGCGAATCGCGAAGGAACAAGACACCGGCCAATGAGGAAGGCCTCAGGCTTGAGGTGACAGGCTTGAGGGAACAGGCTGTAGGCTTTAGACCTTAGGCTTTAGGGTTGGCAGACGAATGCCTTCCGGCGCACCTCGACAATTTTTTCTGGCCACTGACCACCGGCCACTCATTCTACTGCCTACTGCCCTCTGCGTACCGCTTTCTAAACTATGCTAGTTCTCGGTCTCGAAACGTCGATGCTTCCTGGTTCGATCGCGCTGTGCCGTGACGGGGTCTGTCTTGAACAGCGTTCGCTGCAACCGGGGCGGCGTCATGCGGAGACGTTGGTGCCGGAGCTTCAGCGGTTGTTGGCCGATCATGGGTATCACCTGCGCGATTGTCGCGGGATTGCCGTCAGTCAAGGGCCAGGGAGTTTTACGGGGCTACGGGTGGGAGTGACCTGCGCCAAGACGTTGGCCTATGCGAACGGCGCCGAACTGGCGGCAGTCTCGACACTTGCGGCCGCGGCCCACAATGTGGGGGCCGACGTGGAACATGTTTTTGTCATTAGCGACGCGCAGCGCGGGGAAATATTTTGTGCGGAGTTTGGGCGCGATGCGGAAGGGGAATGGCGGCAGTCCGACTCCGTGTCGATCGTCAATGCACAGTCCTGGTCCGATGCGCGGCGTGCACACGACGTCGTCACGGGACCCGGGTTGACCAAATATGAGCCGTTGCTGGGCGGCCGCTGCCGAGTCTTGCCGCCGGAGACCTGGACTCCGCAGGCCGCGGTGATTGCTGAATTGGGACGGCGGCAATTCGAGTCGGGCCAAACGCCCGACATGTGGACATTGGAGCCGTTTTACTTGCGGAAAAGCGCCGCGGAGGAGCGGCGGGATGACGGCGAAAAGAGGCAAATCACGTGAGGCGGCGAAGGCCGCAGGCGAAGTTTGACGGCACACTTGGAGAGTCGGACTTGCGTTCGCTATAATCCCGGCGACAATGAATAACAGTCCCGATCGGTTCCGCGTTCCGGTGGATGCGGCGGCGGAAAATCGGGGAATCGGTGGTCGACGTCAACGACAATGGCCGATTCAGGTTACGGTGGACATCGACGCGAACTTTGGGCGTAATGCACACCAGTCACAAAGATTGGAAATTATCTTTCACCGTATTGTAATGACGAATGAGGAGGCGGTCCGATGGCCTTGTATGAGATCGAGACGAATGCCCACATCATGGTGGGTTGGGCGGAGTCGAAGGAGGCAGCCGAAGGGATTGCCAAAGAAAACTATCCCGAAGAGGACATTCTCCGCGTCACTCAGCGCCCCCGTGATTTGTGGGTGATTTCCAAGCGTCTGCTGGGGATCGAAGGGAGCAGCGATCCTTGCGATACGGCCCGCGATTGCTTGGCCCGCGCTGCCGGCGACAAGGTGCACGCCATCCGCCTCTATATGCTGGACACGGGTGTTGATCTGCACGAGGCCCAAAAGGCGATCGAAACCAATATGTCGCTCGGGTGGTAGGTTCGTCGATGCGACAATTCGGTGCGCGGCGTGACATAACCGGCGTGCTGTAGCAGCTGCCGGGCCGACCGTTCCATCGAAACAGGGCGGCCGGGGGCGGCGCGACCGTTGGGTGGCATTGGCTGTGCCAGTGCTTTTTTCGATATCGCATTCGCTCGGAAATCGTACGGGCAGAGCCAGTGGCATCCATACGTAAGACTTCTCACTGACAAAGTCTGGGCAATACACGCTGCGGAGCGCGACATGACTCAATACGTGCTAGCACTCGATCAAGGCACGACCTCCAGCCGCGCGATTGTGTTTGGGCATAACGGGCAGCCGGTGGCGACCGCGCAACAGGAATTTGAGCAGATCTTCCCCAAGCCGGGCGAAGTTGAGCACGATCCCGAGGCGATCTGGTCATCGCAATTGGCGACGGCGCAGCAGGCGCTGGCCGATGCGGGGATCACGGCGGATGACGTCGCCGCCATCGGTGTAACAAATCAGCGGGAAACGGCGGTCGTCTGGGATCGCACGACCGGCAAAGCGGCGCACAACGCCATCGTCTGGCAAAGCCGTCTGACGGCACCGATTTGCGAGCGGCTTAAAGCCGACGGGTACGAACAGGTCTTTCGAGACAAGACCGGGCTGGTCGTCGACGCTTATTTCTCCGGCACAAAGGTCACGCATCTGCTCGATACGATCGACGGTCTCCGCGCTCGCGCTGAAGCGGGGGATATTCTGTTCGGGACGGTCGACAGTTACCTGATTTGGCGGCTCACGGGCGGAAAGCTGCACATCACCGACTACACGAACGCCTGCCGGACGTTGATGTACAACATCCACACGCTGGATTGGGATGACGAACTGTTGAAAATCCTCGGCATCCCCCGGGCGATGCTGCCGGAGGTCCGCCCGTCGAGCCAGGTCTACGCCGAGACCGATCCGCAATTGTTCGGCGGCAAGATTCCAATCGCCGGGATTGCGGGTGACCAGCAGGCCGCCACGTTTGGCCAAGCTTGTTTTGAGGTCGGTAGCGCCAAGAACACGTACGGCACCGGCTGCTTCATGCTGCTGAATACCGGTAACGAGGCGGTCAAGTCCGAGAATGGACTGCTCACGACGATCGGCTGGGGGATCGGGGACGAGATCACGTATTGCCTGGAAGGTTCGATCTTTATCGCCGGTGCGGTTGTGCAATGGCTTCGCGACGGTTTGGAGTTGATCCGCGACTCGAGCGAAATCGAGGCGCTGGCGGCATCGGTTCCCGATACAGGGGACGTCTATTTTGTTCCGGCGCTGGTGGGATTGGGGACGCCCGATTGGGATCACAGCGCCCGCGGCACGGTCGTGGGGCTGACCCGCGGAACCACCCGCGGGCATTTGGCCCGGGCTGCGCTGGAATCGATGGCCTTTCAGACTCGCGACGTATTGGACGCCATGCAGCGCGACTCCGGCGTGAAATTGGCCAGCCTGCGCGTCGACGGCGGCGCATCGGCGAACAATCTGTTGATGCAATTCCAGGCGGACATCCTGGATGTTCCGGTGTTGCGCCCCGTCGTGGCGGAGACGACGGCACTGGGGGCCGCTTATTTGGCCGGGCTGGCGGTCGGTTTCTGGAAGGATCGTTCGGACGTGACGAAGAATTGGGCGCTCGAGCGGGAGTTCACCCCGGCGATGTCGGCCGCAGAGAGTGACGCGCGGTACGCACGCTGGCGGCAGGCGGTTGATCGTTCCAAAAACTGGGCGGAGGCGACGTAACGAATTCGCCGTCGTGTCGAATACTTGGCTGCTCCGGGACGATTGGATCTCGAAGGTGTGGTCGAACCGGCGGAGTCGCCTGGAGTCTGTTGACGCAGTGACTTGAATCTCACCGGCGTATCAGACATTTTAGAATGCAGTTGCCTGCAACAGGACGTTTCGCCGGTTGCATGTCGCCCCCGAATGAGCCATTCGGGCAGAGAGAACTGGGAGAGTTGCCAGATGATGCTACGCTGGTTGAGTTTTTTGATCGTCGTTGCGTTAGCTTTTGATGCGGGAAACGTCTTAGCCGACGAGAACTGGACGCGCTTCCGCGGCCCGAATGGTACCGGGGTGGGGATCGCTGGTGCATTGCCGACGACGTGGGGCGAAGACGACTACGCCTGGAAAGTCTCACTGCCCGGAGAAGGGCATGCGGCACCGGTCATTTTCGGGGATGAGTTATTCATCACCTCGGCAACCGACGAAGGACGTTTGCGGCACTTGTTTTGCCTTAACGCGCACACCGGGGAGGAAATCTGGTGCCGTTCGAGCGACATGAATTCCAATCACAATCATCAAAAAAACAGTTTCGCCTCAAGCACCCCGACCACTGATGGTGAGTTGGTGTATGTGGCGTTTGCCGACAATGAGAAGTTCTTTCTCTCGGCCTACGACTTCGCCGGGGAGTTTATCTGGCGGCGGCGGCTCGAGGGGTACGGCAGCTCACACGGACTGGGCGCGTCGCCGATCATTGTTGAAAACCTGTTGATTATGGCCGGGGACCAGGAAGGTCCCAGTTGGATCCGGGCATTCGAAAAGGAGACGGGGGCGACAGCTTGGAGCGTCCCCCGTGATATTCTGCGGACGTCGTATACGACGCCGATCCTGATCGAACCTGAACCTGGGAACCGCCAGTTGATATTCCTCAGCCGCGGCGCCGGGTTGAGCAGTCTCGACCCGTTGACCGGGAGACTGAACTGGCAAACGGGTGAACTTCCAGCCCGCACAATCGGATCGCCGATTTATTCCGAGGGACTGTTGCTCGCCACGTGCGGCGGGGGCGGCCGAGGGAAATTACTAATAGCGGCGGACCCTAAAGGAGCGAATCTGCAGAATCCCCCCCGAATTGTCTATTCCCAAAAGCGGGAATTGCCCTATGTCCCGACGATGCTCACCGAGGGTGGGTATACGTATCTCTGGAATGACAATGGAGTTGTGAAGTGCCAGGAGACAAAAACAGGAAACAACATCTGGACAAAGCGTGTCGGGGGCAATTACAGTGGATCACCAGTTTTGATTAACGGGAAAATTTACTGCATTGCCGAAGACGGCGAAATCGCCGTCATCGATGCAGCTCCGGAATACCGGCTCTATGGTAAAAGTCCCTTGGGGGACAGCAGCCACAGTACGCCGTCGGTGGCACATGGACGTTTGTATCTAAGGGGCTTTCACACGTTGGCCTGCTTGGAATCCACGAATTAGCAGTCACCTCAAGCGAAGAGTTACCTGATCGTCGTCACTTCCCGTTTTGTTCGGCGCAACCCCCACTCTCCGCTCGCCGGACAGACGACAGGGCGTTAGGACTTCGCCGCATTGCGATACTTGATCACCGACTAAGTTGAAAGAAGACGAATGCCCTCTTGGCCTGGCGGCCCCTGCCCCGTTTGCAACGAAGAAATGCCCGCGAACCTGATCCGCTGCGTGAACTGCCGCACGCTGCTCAATGAGGATCTGGAGCTTGATAGCGTTGAGATTCCGCCGTTTCGGCCGCTTAAGGAAATCGAGAGCTACATCGAAGCCAAGCCGCGGGGGTATTATGTCGGCTGCCCGAATTGTCACAAACAACTGCGGATCAATGCGCAGTATGTGGGGAAGAAGCTCAACTGCAAGAAATGTCACAAGACATTCAAGCTGAATCTGTCCGACCCCAATGTGAAGAATCTGGGTTTCTATCTCGACTGCCCGAAATGCGAAGAGCGTCTGAAAGTCTCGCAGAAATACGCCGGTCAACGCGTGATCTGCAAATTCTGCTCCAGCATGCTGCAATTCATCGATTGATGGATACAGGTATCGGTTCGGGCCTGAGCATGGCCCCATCCGCGCGGGACGCGGCGTTGGCTATTGCGACTGAGAGAAATTGTTTTCCGTCTGCCGCACTCCTTCCAGCCGGCCCTCGGAGTCAAATAGCAGCTCGCTAAAGAGGTGGTACCGCTCGCCAGGCTCCATTTCCCAGGTTTCGCAATAGTAGACGCCCGGCTCGGGACCGCCGGATGTGGAAAAGGTGATTCCCGCCCGCTTCAACAGATCGGCCGCTTCGTCGCGCGGCGTTCCCAGCGGTACGACTTCTAAGATGGCGCTGCGCTGGTCGTCAAACGGAACCACGTTGCTAGAGACCCAGCCGGCCGCCGGGGAAATGCACCCGACCGAAAGCAGAAGTGTGGACAACGCGCCGATGAGTAAGCCGGCTCGCCTAACGCGGTGCGAGCTTTGAAGAAACTGATTGCGCAATTTTCGGCCGCTCCTTCCGTGATTACCGACCTTCGGACCGCCTCGCAAACAGCGGAATCGGCCGCGATTATTGTGAAATCCGAGGATTTGGCCAGAGGAATTCGCGTGCGGAACGAGAGCCCTCGCGGCGGCTTGATCGTCTGGCGGAGCGACGCGCACGCTGGCGACCATCCCGCACGCCGGTTCCTACGTGGTTGCCCTGTTTTTCGCAAAGTTTTCACAATCAGAGTTACCATTATAACCCCTACAGACGGTTGAGATTGCCCGTCTTATCTTGTAAGGTGCGATGTCGCGGTCAACTGCGGAATGTTGACGCGCTGTGCGAGCGGGCCTGTTTCGTTCCTCCGCGTCGGGGGAATGTCGTTCACCGTTGCAAGTCACTGCATCTAGAGGAAAAGGAGCGCAACAGTATGAAGACGTTTGGAGTCTGCTTCGCTGCACTGGCCACCTTGGCGATGGTTCAAGGTGCGTCTGCCGCCACGATTGAGGTGGGGGCTTTGGGGGACAATGGTTGGGTGTCGACGGATACCCGGATCAACGGCGTCAATGCGACCACGCCCGGGGACATCGCGCAGCGGATTGATTTCGCGGACGTTGCTGGTGTCGGTGCCGTACAGCTTCTGTCACCGACAAGCAGCGACAAAGCGACGATCGCCCGAGTCGACACGACGAATGGTTTCGGTGCCCTCGATTCGTTATTCACGGCGGAGTACCGTTGGTACAAAGACAGCCCCGTCGGCGCCGCGGCTCCGGCTTTGAAAATCGGCTTGCAGACAAGCGAATACGGCGGCAGTGCCTCGGCGCGTATTGGCGAGCAGGATTGGGACAAGGTCCTGATCTATGAACCCTACGACAATCCCGACGCCGGGACGACTCCCGTGGGAACTTGGGTCACCCAAACGATTGACGCCGACAATGGGACGTGGTGGATGTTCAGCCGCGAAAGCACAACGGCGACGGGGGTGATCAATGCGCCGCACAATAGTCTGACGCTCAATGAATGGTTCGCGGACGGTACCTGGGGAAACATCCTGCTGGATTCCAAGATCGTTCAAGTTCAACTGGGCGTCGGTTCCGGGAATCCGGATATGGTCGGTTACGTGGACTATCTCGAAACCAGCGTGTTAGACGGCGGCATGCGTAACGATTTCATCGCTCCCGCCGCAGTTGTTCCCGAACCGTCGAGCTTCGTTTTGTTGGGAATCGGCGCTTTGGGATTGGCCGGACTCGGCTGGCGTCGCCGCAAATCGCAGTGTTAGTTTCCGACCTGCCCGACAATCAATCGACAACGCAGCCAAGGTCGCTCTTCGGAGCGGCCTTTTTTTAATTTCCCTCAAACGACGGCGATCGATTTGGTCGTGCTGTCTGACGGGGCTCATCGACTTTTTCGGACTGGTGCTTGTCCGGCCAAGCCTGTTGCACATTCTGAGTCATCGTTGTGCCGCACTCCGCGGATTTGATCGAAGTAAGTTTCGCCGGATTTACGGCCGATTCGCCATTTTCGTCATAATTCATAAACACGACGAACGGACTTCACGGCGTTGCAAGTCGGTTCCAAGGTACGGCCACGGACGAACCGCAGGAACCGTTGTGCTTCACTGCAAAGGAGGGCAAAGACCTGTCAGTGCAATCCGCAATCGGCATTGGCGTGCGGCGCGTCGCTGGGAACATGCGAATTTCTGTCACGAAATGTTGGATTTCGTGAAAGAAGACGAAGCGGACGGTGTGTTAATATCCAGGAAGGCCACGTTTCTTTTTGACGAACGACATGAACATCCCCGACACGCGTGCGAGTCTGATTCTCAGATTGTCCGACCCGACTGATGTCGAGGCGTGGGAGCGATTTGCAGCAATTTACCAGCCGCTGGTTTATCGGCTGGCACGGAGTAAGGGATTTCAGCACGCCGACGCCCAGGAACTGGTGCAAGAGGTGATGCTCGCCATTTCCCGCGCCGTCGAAGGTTGGGTTCCCGACCCGCGCGGTGCCCGTTTTCGGGATTGGCTGTTTCGGATCGCCCGCAACTTGATGATCAATTTTTTGACGCGGCGGAAATACCGCCCTCTGGGTACCGGCCATTCGGGGATTGCCGATCTCCTCAATCAGCAATGCGATCCGAAATGTGATGAATCAACGTTGTTTGACTTGGAATGGCGCCGGGAAGTGTTTCATTGGGCCGCCGAACAGGTGCAGTCGCAGGTCACCGGCAACACTTGGGAGGCCTTTTGGCGCAGCAGCGTCGACGGGCTGGCGATCAAAGACGTCGCCGAGCAGTTGCACATGACTGTCGGCAGCGTGTACATCGCCCGCAGCCGCGTGATCTATCGCTTGCGCGAACAGGTCAAACAGTTCGAAGGCCGGGCGGAAGATGTGCGCGTGATCCGAAGCGACAGGCAGGGTTGAAGCCATGAACTATCACAATACAACGTGCAACGCGCCGAAGCTCGACGTTCTGCTCCGCGGCGACGACGAGACGCAAGAGTTCCGCGAACTGGCGGCGCACGTCGAGACCTGCGCCGAGTGCCGTGACCGATTGACGACTCTTGCAGCCGACCGCGACGTGTGGGAAGACGTCTCGTCCTTGCTGCGCGGATACGAAACGGCGGAGGGATACTCAAGCGGGGACCATTCAGCGTCGGCACCCGTTACAGCACGAGACTTGAATTTCCTCGCCCCGCCATCCCATCCGGAATTGCTGGGACAGTTGGGCCGGTATGAAATCGAAAAGGTCATTGGCACCGGCGGCATGGGAGTCGTGCTCAAGGGCTACGACCAAGAACTCAATCGCCCGGTCGCCATCAAGGTCTTGGCGCCCCACTTGGCGCATAGCGGGGCGGCGCGACAGCGGTTCGCCCGAGAGGGCCGGGCTGCCGCGGCCGTGGTGCACGAACACGTTGTGGCGATCCACAACGTCGAGACACAGGCCGAGATGCCCTACCTGGTCATGCAATATGTGCCGGGCCAGTCACTGCAAACCCGCGTCGATCAGCAGGGACCATTGGCGGCCAAAGAAATTCTGCGGATCGGCGTTCAGGCGGCAGCCGGTTTAGCGGCGGCCCATGCACAAGGCGTCGTGCACCGTGACGTCAAACCGTCGAACATCTTGCTAGAAAATGATGTGGAACGTGCCTTGCTGACCGACTTCGGTCTGGCCCGCGCTGCCGATGATGCCACCGTCACCCGCACCGGGGTAATCGCCGGCACGCCGCACTACATGGCCCCCGAACAGGCGTCCGGCGGTTCGGCCGATGAGAAGTCGGACTTGTTCGCCCTGGGAGCGCTGTTGTACTTCGCTGCGACCGGCCATCCTCCCTTTCGTGCAGAAAAACCGTTGGCGGTCCTCAACCGCATTCTGCACGACCGACACCGGCCGGTTTGGGAAATCAACCCCGACATTCCCGACGGACTGTCGGACATCATTGATCGCCTGTTAGAGAAAAAGCCGCACAAGCGATTTGCCAACGCTGAGGAAGCCCGCAGCGCCCTCTTAAAGCAATTAGAACAACTCCAACAGCCAGGAGCCGCGCGACGGCGGTCCCGTTTTCGCCGCACGCTACGCCAAGCAAAGCCGCTATGGACGGCCGGGGCCGTCGCGCTCGTCGGCGTCGCCGTCGTAGCGGCAATCTTTTTCAATGCGCTGGACGACCAGCCGCTCGACGAGGTGTCGCCGAAACCAGTTGACCCGCGCCCCACTCATCAAGAAGCCCTCCAGGAAATCCGCCGCACCTTCGTGGAACTGGAAACCGCCGACACCAAGCCGACGGCCGCCTTCCGCGCCGAAATGGAGGAACTCAAACGAGAGATCATGCAATTGGAATCAGCCGCTCAAGCCGCCGGCCTCACTGCGCCATCCCGTGATTCCCAATGGGAACGCGAAATCAAGAACCTCAAACAACGCTTGTCCGAAGCCGAGAACACCCAATTCGACGATTCTTTTCCCCCAGGAGTAAACTGATGAAACGAAATCTGACGTATGCCAGCCTTGCCTTCGCCACAATCACAATCACAGGAGTGTTGATCATTCGTCTGCCGCTCGTCTCGGGCCAAGAGGCAAGAGAATCTTCCGCTACGCATCAAACAGTCATCGATTACGATTATGCATTCGATTCGTCACTTGATAATTCGTCTCGTGATATGGGGGGGCTACCAAGCTATGGACGCCAAAATACACCCGACTCAAAGATCCGCAAAGCGGTCCAGTCGTATCAAACGGCGAAAACTGACGGCGACAAAGAGACCGCCAAGGATGCCGTCTCCACGGCCCTATCGGACTACTTCGAGGCCGACATGAAGACCCGCGAACAGGACATCAAGGAGATCGAGGAGCGGGTCAAGAAACTGCGCGAGCAACTCGAAAAGCGCCGCGCCGCCAAGGCCAAAATCGTCGACCTGCAACTGCAAGTCGTCATCAACGAAGCCGAAGGCCTGGGCTTTTACGGCGGAGCCAACCGGATTTCGCCGTCCGGAACGTTCCGGTCACGACGTACCGTAGTCCCCTCCAGCGAGTCGACCGTCCCCATTACGGTCGAAGAAGAAGAGCCTGACAATCAGCGCTAACCCTCAACAAACCCCGCCCAATAAGAAAGGGTTTACGTCGATTCGACGTAAACCCTTTTATGCTAATGTGCCCAAGAGAGGACTCGAACCTCCACGGGGTTAACCCCCACTAGGTCCTGAACCTAGCGCGTCTGCCAATTCCGCCACTTGGGCTGTGGTGCGGGGGCCCAACGGCCTGGCGGCCGGTTGGACATCGGGCATTATAGCGATTCGCTCCGGCGTTTCTACCGTGAGGAGGACAAACATTTTTCCCCGTGGGTTCGCCGTTTCTCAAGGCGGCGGTTGCAGCAATAGCTCGACCGCTTCGGCCAGCCAGCCGCTGTTCCAGGAATGCTCCCGCTGCGGGCCGTCGCGATATTCATGTGGGATCTTTAGCTGTTCCATCAGGGCGTGGGCCTCTTCGTGTTGCCGCCGGAATCCGCCATATCCGGTCAGTACCAGCCGCGAGGACTTTCGTAACAGTGGGGCCCGCTGCTTCAACAGCGACGTGACACGGTATTTTTCGAAATTCTCCTGTGTTCCAAAGATCGGGCCCATGCCGTATCTGGTCGGCTCAGCGGTCATCAGCGGGGCGTCCCAGGCGGCGGCTTTGGCGAACAGTTCGGGATACCGCATCAGCAGGGTGTAAGCGCCATAGCCCGATTTGCTGAATCCGACCAGCAGGCGTCCTTCCTTTGTCGCGGCCGCCTGATACGTCTTCTCCACATACGGTACGACTGCCTCTAAGAGATACGACTCTTGACGCAGTGCCGGATCGGTCGGGTGATCGGCGTACCAGGGGAGGGCGGAGAACGTCGGAAATACGCAAATCAATTGATGGCGATTGTGCAGGTCGAGTTTGAGCACCTCGGCAACGGAATCGCCCCAGCGTTGTCCGTCCCCCGCTTCGACGGGGAGCACGTACAATACTGGCAGCGGTTTTCCCTCCTCGCGATCGCGGGGTAGCAGGACGCGAATTTTTGTTTCGCCGGATTGATAGGGGGACTTTACAGTATGGACGCGCACGTCGTGATCCTCCACCGTCGCCTCGGAAATCGCGAGCGAATCGCCAGTCTCTGCCGATTCGCCGCACATCGGGTGCAGGGCCAGGTATGCTGCCGCACAAAAGACCAACCGCGTGCTCATCCGTATAAGTTCCATCAAGAATCTCTCCCAGCCGATACCGCTCCGAAGTCGCCGTCGCTTGCCGTTAACACCGTCGAACGCGGAGCCATTTGATCGCTGCTCACTATATCACCTGCCGCTGTGACGGATTATAATCGCAAGACCTTCGAGACAGCGACCGCAAGGGAGACGGCTCCGGCGATCGCTGTTTGTTTGCAACGAACGCTTGAACCGATGGGGAAATCATCATGATGTGCCGCGGCGTGCAGTTGGCCGTTTTGTGGGGGTTGTTGTTGGGCCGAACTGTTGCGGCTGCGGGCGACGAGGACGCGCCGCAGGTTGACACAACGCGCGGCGATCGCATGCTCAAAGCGTATTTCAAGGATGAAACGGCTAAACTTGCCGGCGATTGCCTGGCCGATATCGAGACCGCCGACGATTGGAACGCGCGCCGCGACGTGTACCGTACACAACTCCGCGAAATGCTCGGCCTCGATCCATGGCCGGAGAAAACCCCGCTCAAACCAGTGGTGACCGGCACCGTCGAGCACGAGGAATTCACCGTCGAGAAGGTACAGTTTCAATCGCGGCCGGGGCTGTACGTGACGGGGAATCTTTATCTCCCCAAGAACCGCGACAAACCGGCGCCGGCCATTTTGTACGTCTGCGGACACGGTCAGGTGAAGAAAGACGGTATTAGCTATGGCCACAAGACGCACTACCAACACCACGGAGCGTGGTTTGCGCGACACGGCTATGTCTGACTGATCATCGATACGTTGCAGTTGGGAGAGATTGAAGGTCTGCACCACGGCACGCACCGCGAGGGAATGTGGTGGTGGAACGCCCGCGGGTACACGCCCGCCGGCGTCGAGGCCTGGAATTGTGTCCGCGCACTCGACTATTTGGAGACGCGGCCGGAAATCGATCCGGATCGAATTGGTGCGACGGGACGCTCCGGCGGCGGCGCTTACACGTGGTGGATCTCTGCGCTCGATGAACGCGTTAAGGTGGCCGTCCCCGTGGCGGGGATCACCGACTTGACGAATCACGTGGTCGACGACTGCGTTGAAGGGCATTGCGACTGTATGTTTATGGTGAACACCTATCGCTGGGATTATGCACAAGTGGCAGCGCTGGTTGCGCCGCGGCCGCTGTTGATCTCGAACACCGACAAGGATCGCATCTTCCCGCTTGACGGTGTGGTCCGCGTCCATGAACGGGTCCGCAAGATCTACGATCTGCTGGGCGCCGGTGATAAGCTCGGATTGCAGATTGTCGAAGGTCCCCATGCCGACACGCAGGTGCTGCGGATCCACGCCTTCCAGTGGTTCAATCGTTTTCTTAAAGGCGAATCGCCGCTCATCGAAACGGCAGCAACGAAGCTATTCACGCCGGAGCAACTGCGGGTTTTTGACGAGAACCCCGGCGATCAGCAGAATACGCAGATCCAAGAGACCTTCACACAAAAGGCGGAACCGCCCGGCGTGCCGGCCACCGACTCGCAGTGGTCGGCCGCGCGCGACGGTTGGATGACCGCTTTGCGGGAAAAATCGTTTCGCGGCTGACCGGACGAAAAGACGGCCGGACCGGATTCGCTCGATCTCAAACCGGTCTTCTCCGTCGCCCGCGACGGCGTGCAATTCAGCGCGTTTGATTTCACCTCGCAGAAGAACGTGTCGCTGCGGCTGTATCTCGCCTATCGCGCGGGGCTGAAACCGAACGAGTTGGATCTCGTGGTACTCAACGTTTTGGATCAAGCCGGCTGGCAGGAATTTCTGGCGACGATGCGTCTGGCATTTGCCGACGAACTCAAAGAGGAACAACTCCCGGCCGCGGATCAGTCGGCGTTCGATGAGCAACGGGATATGTTCCAAAGCTTCAAATGGGGCATGGCCTACGTGGCGCCGCGGGGGATCGGGCCGACGACCTGGAACCAGGACGAACGCAAGGCAACGCACATCCGCCGCCGGTTCATGCTCCTGGGCCAAACCGTCGACGGCATGCGGGTCTGGGATGTGCGCCGTGCCGTACAGGCGCTGGCATCGGTCGACGGCCTGCAGGACGTCCCCCTTTGGCTGCAGGCCCACCGTGAATCAGCCGGGCTGGCGCTTTACGCTTCACTGTTTGAACCAAAAGTGAGCCGTTTGGATCTCTACGAATTGCCGTTATCTCACCGGGAAGGACCGATCTTTTTGAACGTACTCCGCTATTTAGACATGCCGCAAGCCGTCGCAATGGCTGCCGAGAAATCGAAGGTCCGCATCTACGACCCGGATCCGGACAAGTGGAGCTTCGCCGCCGAAACCGCCGGGCAACTCGGCTGGGAAGAAAAACAATTGCAAATCCGCAAACCTCCGGAAGAGTAACGCCCCGGCGAAGGTTTTTTAGCCACAGATTGAACACCGATCGAACACGGATTTTCAGACGCGAGAACGCAATCTCCCAAACCGACGGCTTGCCGTCGTGCACGGCGTTCCTTGTCGGGCAATTTCGCCCAATATGACCCGACGAAACACCATAGGCTTGTTCTATCACGGTCACCTGAGAGATTCGCACACGATGCAATATCTTCAAACATTAGCCGCACGAATGGCCCTCTGTCTCATTGCGGGAACCTTATTGAATGCAGACTGGTCGCCGGCGCGGGGCGAGGAGCCAGCGGAGAACCTCGCCGATCACTACCAGTGGATCAACGTCACCCCCCAAGCACCGTTCATGCCCCGCGATGGTGCCGGGGCATTGTCTTATCGCGGGAAGATGTGGCTCATCGGCGGCTGGAACCCGGGCCAATTGAAACTCAAGTGCAGCAACGACGTCTGGAGTTCTCCCAACGGCCGCGATTGGACGGAGGTCAAGCCGAACACATTTTTGAATTCCGATTTCAATGCAACGGAGGATTGGGAGGGACGGCATACCGCCGGTTATGCGGTCTTTAAAGACAAAATGTGGATCGTCGGCGGTGATCCGCTGCAAGGACATTATCAAAGCGACATCTGGAACTCGGAAAACGGCAAGGATTGGACGCTCGTGCTCCAAGAAGCCCCTTGGGGGCCGCGCGCATTGCATTACACCGTCGTGCACGAGGGCAAACTGTGGGTGATCGGAGGACAGACCATGCCGGCCTTTGCACCGGCCGAGGAGAAGTTTTATCGAGACGTCTGGAACAGCGAGGATGGCGTGCATTGGACCAAGCTTGAACCGCGCGAGCCATGCTGGTCGCCGCGGGGCATGATCGGCGGCGCTGCGGTGCTGCGCGGCCGGATCTGGATCCTCGGCGGCGGCACCTATGACACGCCGATGACGAAGCACCGAAATTTCTATAACGACGTGTGGAGTTCAGCTGACGAGATAACATGGACGCGGCACGCGGAGTCGACGACGTGGAAGCCGCGAGAATATCACGAAGTTGCCGCTTTTGACGGCCGCTTGTGGGTCCTGGAGGGCTGGAACCAAGGCAACCGCAACGACGTCTGGGCCTCAGCCGATGGCACCAACTGGCAGGAGTTGCCGGGCACCCCCTGGAAACCCCGCCACGCCGCCAGCGTGTTCGTCTTCCAAGACGCGCTGTGGATGGTCGCCGGAAACAACTTCGAAAGCGACGTCTGGAAACTGGTCCGCAAGTCAGAGAAATGACCGACTCGCCGTAACAGGCAGCCCCCTTTTTCCTCTCCCTCGCCGTCTGGGCGGATGGCCGGGAATGGGTATTGCTCGACGCGACGACTTACGGTGCCGGCGGCACGAGCGGTTGGCCATCGGAACCGGTCGGAACACCGATCTCCGGCGTCGGCACGGATATCAATTCGCCCGGTTTGGGTGATCCCGACTTTGCGTCCGCTTCGGGAGTCGCCGGCATGGTCGTCAGCGGCATGGGGGCGTTCGAAGCATCATAGACCATCCCTTCCATGGGAATCGGCATGCCGTTCGCGTCCTGCATGTAAGTCCCCATCGGGATGTCGCTCGATTCGCAGGGACAGAGGTTGCCGTATTGTGTCATGTCGCCGACATAACTTTGCTGCGGCATCATGACCCCTTGCGAATTGTACGCGGTCGTCGTGCCGTTGGTTGGCGGATAGTAGGCCTGCGGTGAGGTCGTGGGCTGATAGTTCGTCACGCCGCCTGCGGTGGCGCTATACTTCGACTGGTTGCCTGCGATGTACGAGGAATTTCCCGTCGACAGCGCCGTGGTCGAGACGCCTGTCGAGGTCGCCACCCCGGTCGAGACGGTGTTGTATCCAACGCCGTAGCCATACGAGGGCAATGGATAATTGCAGGCGTTGTAGCTGCAGCAACAGGGGTCATAACAGCAGCAGCCGGTGGCGGCCCACATTAACCCGCCCAAGAGGATCAAGTGAAGACGGTATCGCATGTTGCCGTAGCCTCTCCATGACATCTGTGGGAGCGTACGAAATTCACGACTTGCTGACGACGAACCCACAGTGCGCTCGCGTAAGGCGCATTGCTAATGTTTGACAGGTAGTGTTGTGAAAAAGCGTCTCAAAACCGCCGATGCACCGCCGGCATCAAGACATCGCCCGCCTTACCTGGTTTCTGTTATCGGCAATATCCGCATAGCCGGATCAATCGATTTCGCCGGAATCTCATGCCAAAAGGGGCGATATGGAGACCAGGTCGTCATTCTGGAACTGCCCGGCGTTCGTGACGAAGCGTGCCTTTCCCCCTCGTCTCGGTAAGCCGACGCTTCTATAATGGCCGTCATCGGACTGGAATCAGCTCCCCACGCACGGCCAAGAAACTCTCGCTGGCGGCGAATTGTCTCTGGGAGATGCGGGGCCGCAGTGCTGTTCGACGACAGGGGCCGGATCCAGCCGAGAGATTGAGAAAATTAAGGAATGACGATGGCAGGCGATCCTGAGTCAACCGTTTCCGGCCGTGATGCAGTTGCTGGGGGGCGGTCGCCGACCTACTCCTTGGCGTCCTGACAATTCTGCCCCCTGCTGGGGGCCGGAAGCAACGCGTCCACCCAACTGTCGGCCGAGAATCTTTCGCTGCTCAACGTGCGGCTCAAAGGGGCCGCGCTGATGATGTTCATCGGATTCTTCGCCTTTCTCGTCCTGCGGATCTTCTATCCGTTCGAGGAACACTATCTGGACCGGTCGATGTTCATCGCCCATCTGGCGACGACCATCGGCATGGGCGGGTTTTGCATCTTGCTTTGGAGCCGCTGGTGTCCCACGCTCTGCCAGTTGCGCAAGGTCGAAATCGGCGTCTTCGGACTGGCCGCTGCTTATTTCGTTTGGGCGCAATTCCACGAAGCCTGTCTGTGCATGCAGCATGCCGGCCAGGTGAAGGAATTTTTGGCACTATTCACCGCCGACGCCTCCTTGGCATGGTTGACGCTGATCTATGTCTACGGGTTGTTCATCCCCAACACCTGGCAGCGGGCGGCGGTAGCGACCGGGCTGATGGTCGCCGCTCCGATTGCCGTCACGATTGCGGCGGCGACTATTCATGGACAGCCGGGCGATTTGTTTCAACACGGCCAATTGTTGTGGATGGTGTTGTGGCTGGTGATGGCGGCGTTGGCGTCGGTGTATGGTTCTCACAAAATCGGCGACTTGCGGCGCAATTTTGTCAACGCCCGTCAGATCGGATCCTACTCCTTGCTAAAAAAACTCGGCGAAGGGGGGATGGGCGAAGTCTATTTGGCGGAACACCGCATGCTCAAACGGCCTTGTGCAGTCAAGTTGATTCGCCCCGAACGCGAACAGGATCCCGAGGCGATCGCACGCTTTGAGAGCGAGGTCCAAGCCGCCGCCCAATTGACTCACCCGAACACGATCGAAATCTACGACTATGGTCACACCGAAAACGGTTCGTTTTACTATGCGATGGAGTATCTGCCCGGCCTGAGCCTGCAGGAATTGGTCGAACGCTACGGACGTCTGCCCGGAGCGCGTGTCATTCACTTATTGCGGCAGGTGGCGTCGGCACTTGAGGAGGCACACGCGAACGGCTTGGTCCACCGCGACATCAAGCCGGGCAATATCTTCGCCGCCCAGCGCGGAGGAGTTTACGACGTGGCCAAGCTGCTCGACTTTGGACTGGTGAAGTCATCGCTGCCGACCGACGGTTCTCCCGAATTGACGATGGACGGCGCGCTGGTCGGGTCCCCCCTTTACGCTCCGCCGGAAACGGTCACCGGTGACAACCCGGCCGATGCGCGGAGCGACATTTATTCGTTGGGTGCCGTTGCCTATTACCTGCTGACGGCGCAACCGGTGTTTGTCGAAGTCAAGCCGATCAAGGCCCTCTTCGCGCACGTCCATCAAGAGGTTGTGCCCCCGTCGAAATTCTGCGACGACATCCCCGCCGATCTGGAGGCCATCATCATGCGCTGTCTGGCCAAGGCGCCGCGGGACCGCTTTCAGTCGGCCGAGGAACTCGAAGCTGCCTTGGCCGCTTGCGCGGATGCCGACGTCTGGACAAAAACCATGGCGCGAGATTGGTGGGCGGATATCCCCGCGGAATCGTCCGACGTCAGCGAACCAACCTCGTCGGAAATGCCCGAGGCGACGCTGCTGGAAGTGCAATTGCGGTAGATGCGCCGAGTGCCGATCTCAAAGCTGGTACAGTTCTGAGAACTTCTCGCGGAGATGTTTCACCAGCGGCCGATAGTCCAACCGCTCGCCCGTGACGACTTCGACGAGCCGATTGGCCCGATATTGCTGGCCGCGTTGGTGGATGTTTTGGTTCAGCCAGGTCTTCAGCGGCGCGAAGTCGCCGGCGGCGAACTGCTGATCGAGATCACCCAGGTCGCGGCGGGCCGCGGCGAAGAACTGGGCGGCGTACATGTTCCCCAGCGAATAGGTCGGAAAATATCCAATCCCGCCGCCGCTCCAATGGATGTCTTGCAGGCAGCCTTTGGCATCATCGGGTGGGGTGATGCCGAAGTAGTGGGTGAACTTCTCATTCCATGCTGCGGGGCCGTCGGCGGGCTTGAGATCGCCCGATACGAGCGGTTGCTCCAATTCAAAGCGCAACAGGATATGCAGGTTATACGTCGCTTCATCCGCCTCGACACGAATAAAGGACGGCCGCACGTCGTTGATGCACCAGAGAAACGTTTCTTCGGAAACATCAGCCAGCGCGTTCGGAAACGCCTGTTGGGCGCGGGGGTAGAAATGTTTCCAGAATGCGCGGCTGCGGCCGACAAAATTTTCCCACAACCGCGACTGCGATTCGTGAATGCCCAGCGAGACGTACGTTCCCATCGGCGTGCCGAACTCCTCGGCGTTCAGCCCTTGGTCATAGATGCCGTGCCCCGCTTCGTGCAGCGTGCCGAAGAAAGCGCCGGGGAAATGGTGTTCGTCGTACCGCGTCGTCAAACGCGTATCGCCGGGGCCGAACCCGCTGCAAAACGGGTGCGCTGCTTCGTCCAGGCGGCCGTTGTGAAAGTTGAAGCCGATGGCGGTCGCCCCCGCGATGCCGAATTCACGTTGCTTGTCGACCGGATAACTCCGTTGCAGGATGGAACTGTCCGGCTGCCGCCCGCAGTCGACGATCTCGGCGATTAGCGGCACCAATTCGTCACGCAGCCCGGAAAACAACGTGGTGACTTCCGCGGCGGTCATCCCCGGTTCGTATTCGTCGAGCAGCGCATCGTACGGGACACCGTTGCCGTAACCGACGATTTCAGCTTCCTCACGCCGCAGGGCAACGACCTGTTCCAGCCAAGGCAGGAATTGCCCATAGTCGGATTCCTTGCGGGCCTTGACCCAAGCTTGTTGTGACAGCGTGCAGACCCGCGACAACTCTTCGACCAGCCGCCGCGGGATTTTGGTCGACCGATCATAATGCCGCCGCGCCTCTCGCAAATTGGCCGCCACAGGGGAATCGGGATCGCCGGGCGACTCTTGGTCCTCGGACGCAGCGATCAGCTCGCCCAACTGCGGCGCGGTGGCCCGTTCGTGCACCATGCCGGCCAGCAGCGAAAGTTGATCGGCGCGATGTTCCGCCCCGCCGGGGGGCATATAGGTCTGCTCGTCCCATCCCAGGACGGAGCCGCACGTTTCTAAAAGCGCAATCGATCGAAGTTCTTTTAAAAGCTCGTTGTAAGCAGTCATGTGCACGTAGCTGTGGTGTGGGTTTACGCTGGCTGTTATTCGCCGTCGCCGGCGCGGTACATGGGGAGGAAGCGATAATAGACTTCCAGGCAGAGTGTGCTCAAGACGGTGGAATAAATTCGGCCGCCGTATTCGCCCCAGGGGGGCCGGGGGTCCCAACTGCCGGTGGCGTGCCCGTCTTTGCGCTGGGTGTCGACCAACGTGTCGCGGACCCGCTCGTTCCATTCCTCCCAGGGCTGGCCGCCGTATTGAAACATGGCCAGCGTCCCGTAGTACCAATAGTACAGGTTCTGTTCCGACTGCTTGGGAAGATGCCGCATCAGATAGGCGACGGCCGACGTGCTCTGCACGTTATCGCGTTTGATGCCCAGCACCTGTTTGCAAAAGAGGGCTTCGGCAGTCATGGCAGGCGTGACCTCTTCGTCGTGGCGATACGCGGCCAAACCCTTGCTCGGACCTCGGGAATGTTCGACCAGAAAGTTGATCGTCAACCTTCGCGTCTTCTCGGGAAACTCCAAACCGGCGGTTTCGGCGCTCTTAAGGGCCATCAACTGCCAACCGAACATGCTGACGTCTCCCAGCTTGCCCGGTGTATACCGCCATCCGCCGTCCTTGGGATTTTGCCGTCCGATGATAAATTCCACCGCCATTTGCAACGGCTCGCGCAGCGTCGGGTCGTGTGTCATGCCGTACGCCTCGCCCAGGGCGATGGTGGCCATGCCGTGGCAATACATTTGGGCGTAGTGCGTGGCGTTGCCGCCCAGAAATCCGTCGCCGCGCTGTTGGCGGATCAGCCACCTCAGGGCATGGTCTATTTGATCGGCGTAGATGCCTTCTTCATGCGTATACCCCGCCCCTAGAAAGGCCAATATCGCCAACCCGGTCAGACCGGAATCCGCTTCGACACCCGACTTGGGGATATTGTCCCGCTCCGAACCTTGATGCGGCTTCAGACCCGCGTGTCCCCAACAGACCTCGGCGCCTTTCGGGCAATTCTCCGTGAATCCGTTCGCGTCCCAATATCCACCAACACTTTGGTGCGCCGCCAGCCACTGCAGGCTATTTTCGACCGCCTCTTCCGAAGCGGTTGTGGCTCCGTGTCGGATGGCAACGCGTTCGCGAATGTCGGCGTTACGAAGTTGATAAGTCGCGGGCAAGCGGGCCACGCGCCGCTCGTTGCCGGTCGTTGATCGACTGCGAATCAGCTTCAAGCTGGGGTCGTCTTCGATCGCTTGCGGCACCCCCTCGCGAGTGGCCAAACGCGAATCCGGTTCGGCGTCGTCGGTTTCCGGCCGCGGGTTGCGCTCGAGGTCATCGTCCAGGTCGGCGGTGGGCGGCGTGGTCCCGGGTGTTTCGGGGCGGGAGAACGCCTTCGATTGCGGCAATCCGCCGCCGACTTCTTCCCGGCGACGCGCGGTTTGCGTGCCGGGGTCTTCCGCCGGCAAGGTGTCGACCGCGTCCGCCGTGCGGCGATTGGCGGCTTCTTCGTTTGGGCCGCGCTCTAATTGTGATGAGGGATCAGTTGTCGCATCGGCCACTTCCATGCGTTGGCTTTCACGCAAATCAGTGGTCGGATCCTCGGTCTGGCCGCGGCGGTTTTCACGCTCGATTTCCGATTTGGCCAAGCCCTGATCCTCGCGGCGCCGTTCGCCGGCCCGCGTCGCCGGGATTTCGACGTCGGGGCGGGCCTCGACGGTCTCTTCGTAGTTGTCCAACTCCGTCGCGTCGACCGTCCGTTCCGTCGGCGCGACACTCTGTTCGGCCTGCGGAATCTCAACGTTGTCTTCGCTCTCATCCGGCACGTCGGCCAGTTCGGCCGAATCGGGATCCTCGAGTTCGAGATCCTCGCGAGGTTCCTCTGCCAATTCTTCGAGCACTTCCTCGTAGGTTTGACGCTCCGTTTCCGGAACGGGAGTCGACGCCAATTCTTCCCAGGCGGGCGCGTGGGGGTCGGCGACGTTTTGTTCGTCGTCCAGGGCCGTGAATTCCAGTTCGTCGATCACAAACGTCGGCTCGTCCGCCTGGACGCGGATGTCGGCCGAGGCGATGGGAATCCTGTCCGTACAGAGCGCCAGCGCGCAGTGGGCAATGATGGAAATCATCAACGACATCCGCACGCGCCGTGTATTGCCGCGGCCGGTTATGAACATCACCGCCAGAATCACCGTCGCCAACCCCAGTGCGATCCAGGTGACGTTCAGCAGCAGATCGTCGGTGGACGTCGTGGACCACCAGGCGTGCGTTTCGGCGAAAAGGGACGCAATCATTGCGGAGCCTCATCTTCGACGCGGGCGGCGAGAGAGAAATGCTTGATGTGGGCCTGTTCGCAAATGCTAAGCACGTCAATGACCTGTTGATAGGCGTTGCGGCCGTCAGAGCGGATCATCACCGCTTGGTCGGCGTACCGTTGCTGCGCCTGTTCCAATCGATCTCGCAGTTCATCAGTGGTCAGAAACTGTCCCGCGACTTTAATCCGGCCGTTGCGGAAAACGTTGATCTCGATTCGATCGGGCGGGTTGGTGAGCGGCTTGGCTTCACTGACCGTGGGCAGGTTGATGTCGAATTCGCGTTCCAACTCCGTAAAACGAGCGCCGACCATAAAGAAAATGATCAACAAGAACACGACGTCGATCATCGGCGTCAGGTTCAACGTGGGTTCTTCGTGTTCTCGTACTTTTAAGGGCATGTGTCACTCCCCGGCATCGCTGCCCGGAGGATGTGTCTTATCAACGGGATTGCCGGTGCGATTAGGCCGACTCGGCGGTGACGGCATCTTTGGTGGATTTGCGGGGCGAGCGAGCGGCTTCGCGGCGTTCCGCAATCGCTTCGGCGGAGATCAATCCGACGACCTTCTGCGCCAGCGCGTCCATTTCCATCACCAAGACGTCGACGCGGCCGGAGAGGTACATATACAGAATCAACGAGGGAATGGCGACGGTCAGTCCGCCGGCGGTCGTTAATAGCGCCACACCAATCCCGCCGGCCAGTTGTTCGGCCTTGCCCATGGCGGTTCCGCCGGCGATCTGGTCAAACGCCATGATCATGCCCACCACGGTTCCCAACAGCCCCAACAGGGGCGCCACGGTGGCCACCCCGTTGAGCACCCGCAGGTGCCGCCGCAAATGCGAAACCTGCCGCTCGCCGCCGTCGATGATGGCTTGTTCGATCTCTACGCTCGGCTTGCCCCATTTGCGGACGCCGTGGGCGAAGACCTGCGCAACCGGGCTGCCGTTTTCTTCGCACAGTTTCACCGCCAGATGCGGGTCGAGACGGTCCTGCTCCAAATGTTCCAAAAACCGGGACACGAAGGCGTAGGGAATCACCGAGCCGCGGCGCAAGACCAGCAGCCGCTCGATGGCAAACCAGGTCGAAATGATTGAAGCGATGACGATGGGCAACATGAACCAGGACATATTGCCGGCGGTGAGCTTTTCAAATAGCGTCGACGGCGGCCGGGCCGCAGCGGGTTCGTCCACTTTGTCGGCGGGGACGTCCGCTGCTGGTTCCGCTGCCTGGGGCGGCCCGTTGTCCTCTTGCGCGGCAGCGGTATTGAGATACGCCGTCAACAGCCAGCAACCGACAAGTGCGGCCGCTAGCCGGGCCAGAAACGGGCAACGACGCGCGGTCAGGTTCCAAGACATGATCGATTCCATCGATATCACGTGTTGCGAGATGCTCGCGTAAGTGCCGCGGGCCGTCCTGGGACATGCGCGGCGCGCTATGGCAAGGTTCGATCGAAACGAACATTGCGTCTATCTGTGTTTGATTATCGGTTACAGACGCCGACGAATCCTTCTTCGGCGACGGCTTCGATCGATCGGCCGTCGACTAGCTTGACGCCTTGGTCTTAATTTCGGCCAATCGGGCCTTCGCATCGTCGACATGTTTGCTCTGAGGAAAACGCTGCAGCAAGTCCCGGTAGGCCTCGGCAGCCTTGTCCCAGTGATTCAGTTTTTCCTCGCACATTCCCACGCTCAGCAACGAGGCGGATTGGTATTCGGGAAAATCATAGAGGATGTCCACTTTCAAAAACTCGGCAATCGCCTTTTCGTAGTTCTTTTGGTGGAAATAGGTGTTCGCAAGAAAGAACTGACACTTGGCCGCCGTTTCGGTTTTTTCGCCGGATTTGCTCTCGGTCACCCGGCGAAAAACGTCCCGGGCTTCGTCAAATTTGCCCTGATTGTTCAAACTGCGGCCCAGCACGTCGTCCGCTAAATAGAGATAAGGCGAATCAGGCGCCGCCTCTCGGAATGCGGCCACGGTGGCCGCGACGTCGTCGTATTGCTTTTGCTGAAGATCGATCTCCGCCAACATGATCCACACGGAAGGGAACCATTCCAATTTCCCGACGGTATTGGTGTCCGCCGGATCGCCCGTGGCGGTCACCGATTCGTTTCGTGCCTCCCGCAATTCACCCAGGGCCGGGCGGGCCTTGTCAAATTCCCGCAATTCATATTCGGCTTGCGCCGCATGAAACTTGGCGTCCCAGCGATGCTTCCCGGTGGGAAAGCTTGCCAGCGATTTCTGACTCAGTTCCCGCGCAGCCTCCCAATTCTGTTGTTTGACCTCGATCGCAATCATCCGGTACAGCGCTTCATCCCGGATCTCTTCGGCAACGTCTTGATCCGCTTCAAGCTGTTGGAACTTTTCCCGTGCTTCCGGCAGCTTCTCGGCAATAAGATCACTGATCGCCAAATTCAACAGCGCCTCGTCCGCCAGTGGGCTGTCGACGTGCTCCGCGACGATACGGCGATAGACGGCGTCGCCGCGCTCAAAATCTTTGGCCACATGATGCATGACTGCCCATTCGTTGAGCAGTTGGTCCAGATTGTCGCGCTTGGGGAATTGTGCGGTCAGTGCGGCATACATCCGGTCCGCGTCGTCAATCCGCTCCAAGGCCCGCAACTGCCGCGCGGCGGCTAGCCCGGCCACAAACGCCTTGTCCGACGGCGCATACTTTTCGAATACCGCGGTGAACACGTGCGCCGCCTCTTCGGTTTTGCCCATCTCTCGCAGGCTGGCCCCGTGCTTGAACCCCGATTCGGCCGCCAGAGGGTGGTCCGGATAGTCCTGAACGAACGCGGCGAATGTGACGGCCGATTTGTCGTACTGTTCGAGTTGATACTGCGCCCATCCCAAGCCCGACAAACCGATCGGCCGGTATTTCGAGTCTTTTTCTTGCGTGGCCAACGATCCGAACAGTTCCGCCGCCCAGGTGAAGTCGCTGTTGTCGTAGGCGATGTTGGCTAACTCTTCGGTGGTCCGTAAAAAGTCGACACCGTCAGGCCACTGGGCTTCTAACTGCGCATGATCTTCGGCGGCGATCGCCTTGTTTCCCAAATGCGCCGCAGACCGCGCGCGGATTCCCAAGGCCTGTGCGGCGAATTCCCCTTGCGGCAAGGCCGCGAGGTACGCCGACGCGGCCTGCGCCGCCGGTTCATATTCCTTGAGCTTCAGTCGGCACAAGGCCTCCAGGACATACGCGTCGGCATAGGCCGAATCGGTCGACTTGTCTGAGAGCATCGCGACCAAAGGAGCGATGACGTCGACCGCCTCGCGATATTTTCCCAGTTCGTACATCGAATAGGCGAGAAAATAGCGTGCCCTTAATTGCGTCGCCTCAATCTCGCTCTCTTCCATCACCGCGCGGAACTCTTTTTCTGCGGCGGCGAAGCGTTCGGCGGCTTTTTCGGGATCATCCGTCTTGGCCAAGGCTAGGTTCAATCGTCCCACGACCAGTCGCTGGCGAAGCCGCAATCCGCTCTGCGGAAATTCCTGCTCAAAACGTGCCACCAACTCTTCCACAGCGGCCGGGTTGTTCCCTTTGAGCGCCGCCAAGGAAGCCGCATGCAATGCGTCGTCGGCGAGGGCGTGATCGGGCCAACGTCGGACCAATTCCAAGAAGTGCTCGACCGCCTTGTCATGCTCACCGGCCCGCTGTTCGCTGTCGGCCCATTGATACAACGTCCGCGTGGCCTTGGGTGAATCGCCCAACTTGGCATAATTCGCAGCGAGGACCTGCGCCGCCTCGGCAAATTTTCCGGCGGACTTCAGGCTCACTCCCTGCCAAAACGCCGCCTCGTTGGCGTGTTGTTCGTTCTCGGCCAATCCGCTGAGCTGTTCGGCCGCTTTGAGGAAATCTCCCCCGCCATACAGCGACATCCCCAACTTCAACTGCGCGTCGTCGTTGAGCGGGCTATCGGGAAATGTCTGCACGACGTCGCTATAGAACTTGGCGGCGTCGTTGTACCTTTGTTGGTCAAAATAGATATCGGCCAACTGCATCCGCGCTTCCGCGGCCGCTTCCCCTGACAGATCGCGGGTCAACTCGCCGTAAATTGCCTCGGCATCGTCGAATTTCTTCAACGCGACATATGCTTTGGCCAGCCCGAATTTGGATTGGGCGAT
>CALFYU010000709.1 GCA_937952455.1 uncultured Planctomycetaceae bacterium | reverse complement strand
CTGATGTCATCGACAACTCAATCATTTTGTGAAAGACAACTATGATTCGAATGCAAGCGGTATTCGCGACGGTTCTGATACTTGGATCACTTGCAGGCGCAGCAAATGGAGAGGAGATCGGTTGGCGACGGATCAAGATCGACGACGTGTTTCGTTCTGAAGGGGTCGGAGCGGGCGATATCAACAAAGATGGCAAGATGGACGTCGCAGCGGGAGATGTCTGGTACGAAGCGCCTGATTGGACGATGCACCCCATTCGCAATGTGGGCGAATACAAATTCGACGGGGGGTACAGCAAGAGCTTTTGCAATGAGGTGATCGACGTCAACGGCGACGGCTGGTTGGATATCGTGGTTGTCGGTTTCCCCGGCGATCCCTTTTATTGGTATGAGAATCCCCGCGGCGAGTACGGCGATCATTGGAAAGAGCACCTCATTTGGCACAGCGGGTGCAACGAGTCGCCGCAATTTGGGGACTTGTTAGGCAACGGAGAACCGGTCTTGCTCATCGGCTCGCAGCCGGAGAGCCAGTTGGGATATCTGCCGATTCCCAAACCGGAACAGGCGACGGGCAAATGGGACTTTCGGGCGGTGAGCGAACCGGGCGATCCCGGCCGCAACGGCACGCACAGGTTCTACCACGGCCTGGGAGTGGGGGATGTCAACAATGACGGACGCAACGACATCATGATTCCGCACGGCTGGTGGGAAGCTCCCCAGAATCGCGACGAAGTTCCCTGGACGTTTCATCCGTGGACGCTCTCGCCGGATGGCCAGGGGAATTCTCTAGCGGCCGCCAATATGTTCGCCTATGACTTCGATCTCGACGGCGACAACGACATTGTGATGAGTTCGGCGCACGCACACGGAATTTGGTGGTTTGAAAACGTCGGCGGCAACGAACAGCCGGCCTTCAAGTATCACCTGATCGATGACTCCTTCTCACAGACCCACGCGCTGATGTTGGAAGACATCAACGGTGACGGGCACAAGGATCTGATTACCGGCAAACGCTTCTATGCCCACAACGGACACGACCCCGGCGGCAAGGATCCCGTGGTCATGTATTGGTATGAAGTCCAGCGTAAAGAAAATACGCCGCCCAAGTTCATCCCGCACGAAATCGAGGCGGGACGGGACACCGGCATCGGCACGCAATTCACCGTCAAAGACTTCGACGGCGACGGCACGTTGGACATCATCTTGGGCAACAAAAAAGGGGTTAACGTGCTGCTGCAGCAGCGCGGGAAATAATCTCTCCCGCGTTACTGCTGAGCCGGTTCGGCCTCGGCGGTTTGTTCGAGCAGGAACGAAAGCAGGTCGTTGAAGTCCTGGTCAGAGAATGCCTTTGTGAGACCTTCGGGCATCAGCGACGTGCGGGAGGTGATTGTTTCGACCACCTCCTTTTTGGGGACGGTGAACTCCTCGCCCTTGTTGTCGACGAGCACGAAGACCGCCCCTTTTTCGCCGCGCAGCAGGCCGCTAACCGCCTTCCCGCTCTCCAGCACAAAAGTCGTGGTGCGGAAGGCGACGTCGACGTTGCGGTTGGGATCGAGCATGTCTTCGATCACGCGCTGGGCGCCGCGGTTGCCGATCCCGTCGAGTTGCGGGCCGACCACCTTGCCCAGCGTGCCCACGCGGTGGCAGATCGAACATTGTTTTTCGAAAACCTGCCGGCCCCGCGCCGCATCCCCGGGGCCGGTCGTATATGACGTCTTGCGGCGTTCGATGTCCTTGTCGAGTTCGGCGGTCGCCGGAGGAAGGTCGGCGGTCAGTTCTTCAATTTGGTGGTCGATTTCGGTGGACTTTAGGGCGGCGAGGCGCTGCAGCACCGTTTGGTTCTGCAGCAATTGCGGCGGCGCTGCGCCGTTTTCGATTAACGTGAGCAGCGTTTCGGCGCCGGTTCGATCGGCAGCGAGCGCTTCGGCCATCTCCTCCTGCGGGCGACGGGCCAACAGGCGAATCGTTTCTGACAGGGCCTTGTCAATTGCCGCCGGTTCCCGCTGGACGACGCTTCGGCAAACGTCATCGCGCACCGCCGTCGGGAGGGCTGTATTATTGATGGCCGGAATCATGGCGGCCAGCCGCGTATCGGGTGCCAGCGCCACGAGCGCTTGCGACATGATGCCGCGGGCAGTGAAGCCGGCATCGTCGGATGCGACAATCTCTGCCAGACGCGGTTTCAAGCTTTGCAGCTGGAACTGCTCGACCAATCTCGCCGCCGACCTTTGGCGCGCCGCGATCCGTGATGGATCCAGTCTTGGAAGTTCTACGACCGGCGGTTGAAACCGCCCCGCCGCCAGCCATGCATATCCGCCGTAGTCGAGTCCGTCGACGATTTCGAGGTAACCCTGTTGTCCGGCGTACTGTGCGAGATCCCAATCGACGCGCCGCGCTGTGTCGTGGCGTGGCGGCAGCGCCTCCATCAGCAATGAATCATCATCGGCGCGACGAAGTCGCACGAAATTCTTCTCTTCGGCCGGTTTGTCTGGGAATCCGAGATGGCCGCAGAGGTAGAAGCTCAATTGGGGCGGGATTTCAAACGTCGGTGAACGGAGAACTCCCGTCGGCCGCTCGCCGCCCGCTTTGCTGTCGATAAACGGAGCATCGGCCACGCCGTCGTCTGAGGGAAGCGGGCGGACGCCGAACGCGTTGGGGCTGTCAGGAACGGCCTCCAGCGGCGTGAAGTTCCACGCGGGGCCATCGGCGGTCGTCGAATCCAACAGCTCCACCGCCAATTGCTCGCTCCAGGCCTGGATGTCGGGAGTGATATCCACTCCGCGCTGTTGTAGTCCCGCATTCAACGAGGAGAGCAAGCGGAGTTGCATATCGACGTCACCCGCGAATTTCTGGCGGGCCAAGTGGGCCACGGCATCAATGTCTTCGGTCGGGACATAACGCGCAGCGTGTTCGAGCAGTTTGGCGACGTCGCCTTGGGGCTTTTCGTGTTCAGAGACGTAGTTCAGCAAGAAAGTGCCGGCTTGCTCGGTGGGAATCGACAGGCACAGCGGGGCGATCTCGTGCGATTCATTCACGGTCAGTTGGCCGTCGAGGCCGGCGAGGTGTTCTGGATTGCGCAATTGATTGCGGAGTGCCATCCGCACGACGTGCCGCAGATGGTTGTCCGCTTCGGGAATGGTTGGCAAGGCATCCAGCAGGGGGCGAATGTTCCGCGGGTCGGGGTGCAGCCCGAGCGCATCGGCGGCCCCGCGCTGCACAAAGGGATCAGCATCCCGCAGGCCGTCCAGGGCCAACGCTCGCTGCGCGTCGGTCCAAGTCGGCATTTCGCTGAGGACTTTCATCGCATGCACGCGGACTTCACGCTGTGGATCGGTGGCGGCGGAGTGTAAGTCGGATTCTTCCAATGCGCCGCGGCGATCCAAGATCCACAAGGCGCGGCTCCGCAATTTGGGATTGTCCGATGTGCGGAACCGTTTCTGCACGGCTGGAGCGATTTGTGCGGCGGGCTTATCAGCTAGGAGATTCATGGCCAGCATGCGCCGCGTCAGATTGTCGGCACCGAGCGCGGTGATTTGTTCATCAACTGTGGCGTCGGCCAACGCCGCAGGCTGCTGCGCGGGTTTCGCCCCTTCGCCGGTATAAACGATCCGCCAGATGCGACCACTGTCGCGGTCGCGGCCGGGGTGATCGAGCGGGACTTCGTAGTGGCCGATGATCCGGTTGTAGAAATCGGCGACATAGAGCGCGCCGTCGGGGCCGAGTTGGACGTCAACCGGCCGAAACCAAGGGTCGGATGTCACCAGAAAATCGGGTTCTTCGTGGGCCAGGATCGTCGAGCCGTAGTATTCCAGCGAGTCACGATTCACGCGGCTGGTCATGACGTTGCCGGTGAAAATGTTGCCGCGATATTCCTCGGGAAAATTCGGCGCATCGTAGACGGCAATTCCCGCGATCGCCGTCGAACCGTGGCCATGCTCCATCATGGGCGGGACGAAGCCCAAGCCGTCGTGCGGTTTGCCGAAACTGGGGTAATAGGCGCCGCGGAGAATCTGATAGATCGGTTTGCTGTGGCAATCGGAGGTGAAGATATTGCCCAACTCGTCGATGACCATTCCGAAGGGATTGACTTGCCCCCAGGTGAAATGTTCGATCCGTGACCCGTCGACCCGCATGCGGTAGGTGTTTCCGGAGTTCATGGTGATCGTATGGCCGTCGGCCCCGGCGACGGTGGTTTCGTTATTGAACCCGTGGCAGGCATACAGCCAGCCGTCAAAGCCGCGGCGAAACGAGTTATTCAGCCCGTGTGTATCGCGGTCGTAGGCCATCGGCCCGTACAGTTTTTCCCGCGTGTCGGCGCGTCCGTCGCCGTTCGTATCGCGCAGCCGCCAGATATAGGGAATGCTGAAGACGATTGCGCCGTCTTGATAGGGATAGACGCCGATCGGCACATTCAGATTGTCGGCGAAGGTGGTGATCTTGTCCGCGCGTCCGTCGCCGTCGGTGTCTTCCAGGATCTTCAGACTGTCACGGCCGGGCCGGTCCGGCGGGGCGGGGTAGGGGTATTCGATGGTATTCGTCACCCACAAGCGCCCACGGGCGTCGAATGTCATGTTGAGTGGCTTAGCAATGTCAGGTTCGGCGGCAAACAGTTGAATCTCAAAGCCGGGCGGCAGCGAAAAGGACTGTTGTTCGTCCGCCGGAGACAATTTGGGAGTCGGCCGTACGTTGGTCTGAAACGGGTTTTCTTCCTCCGCGCGCAGCGGAGAAGCGGCTGACATGACAGCGAGGAGAACGAAACCAATTTGGCAGTGGCAGATAAGCCGCCGTTGGGACGGGGAATGTTGGAATCGGGTGGCGCTGGTGGGAAGAAACTTCATGGGGTGATGTGCTTCGTTGCAAATAAATAACGGGGATGTTGTGCCGATCGGGCGGTGGTTTGATTTGCTCCAGCGTATCAATTCTAATTGATGGATTGCAATTCGGCCCCAGATTATTGAGTAGAGACACGATGCGTTTTATGAACCAAATACGATTGCCGATCGCCACGGTTTTGGTGTTTACGGTTTGCACCACGCTCGCCGCCGCGGAACCGCCGTTTATTCCGCGTCGGCAGGACAAGCCCCCGGGACCGCCGTTGTCGCCCGAACAGGCGATCGAGAAGATGACCGTCCCTGAGGGCTTCAGCGATGACGTTCGACGAACAAGGCCGCGTCTGGATCACTGAGAGCCTTGAGTATCCCCGTTTTGAACCGGGCAAAGGTCGCGACCGTATTCAGGTGTTGGAGGACACCGACGGCGATGGCCGCGCCGACAAGTTCACGGTTTTTGCTGAAGGCCTGAATATCCCCTCGGGAATCGCCGTGGGGCATGGCGGAGTGTGGGTCGCCAATTCTCCCGATATTCTTTTCCTGCAGGATACCGACGGCGATTTGAAGGCCGATACGACCGAAGTCGTCGTGACCGGTTTCGGGCGAACCGATACGCACGAACTCCCCAACTCGCTCACCTGGGGACCGGATGGCTACCTGTACGGCCTCAACGGCGTGTTCAATCACAGCCACGTCAAACATCAGGGCAAGGAACATCAATTCACCTGCGCGCTGTTCCGCATCAACCCCCGCACGCGGGAATTCGAGCTTTTTGCCGAGGGAACCAGCAATCCTTGGGGCATTGCCTGGGACCCAGAGGGAAGCGCATTTGTTTCCGCCTGTGTGATCGACCATTTGTGGCATCTGACCGAATCGGGCTATTACCACCGTCAAGGCGGGCCGTATCCCCCCTTTACGTGGAAGATCGAATCGATTGTCAAGCACAAACACCAAAAGGCGGCCTATTGCGGAATTACTTATTTCGACAGCGACGCCTATCCCGAAGAGTATCGCGACCGGCTCTACATGGGAAACATCCATGGCGGGTGTATCAACAGCGACTCAATCCAGCGGCGGGGTTCGACCTATTTCGGGACGGGCAATCCCGATTTTTTGACGGCCAACGACGTCTGGTTCATGCCGGTCGTACAGAAGACCGGTCCCGACGGCTGTCTATACATATTGGATTGGTACGATCGCTATCACTGTTATCAAGATGCACGCCGCGATCCGGAAGGACTGGACCGCCTCAAGGGCCGGCTGTACCGCGTCCGCTACAAAGACACGCCGCGGGCGAAGCCGTTTAATCTGGCGGAAGAATCCGGCGATGAACTCATTGAGCGGCTGCACAGTCTAAATGTGTTTTACCGTGACCTCGCGCAGCGGGTGCTCACCGAACGGGACGACGCCGGTACCGCTGAAAAACTGCAAGCGCTGGTGATGGACGATGCGGCGCCGCGGAAGACGCGGCTGCATGCATTGTGGGCGCTGGTGGGGACGGGACATCTCGATCCAAAATTTCACGGAGAATTGCTGAAACACCCTGACGCGACCTTTCGCGCCTGGGGCGTCCGGGCGGCCGGAAATTTCGGTGACGTGGACGATTCCCTCGATCAGGCCATCGTCGCGCTCGCTGCAGATCAGTCCCCCGACGTGAAGCTACAGGTCGCGATTGCCGCGGCCAAGATCTCCGATATCGACGCACCATCGGTGTTGCTCGACGTGCTGGCCGGATGCGGCGACGATCCGTTAATTCCGCACATCGTGTGGCAGAATCTGCATCCGCTGCTGGAACAACGGGGCCCGCAATTCGTCGAACAGTTGGCAACGCGTGACCTCAATGCGCAGCCTAACGTTTTGGCGCTCATGCCGCGGGTGATGGATCGCGTATTGGCCAATCGCGAGACCGGGCCGGTCACGGCGGCGGGGATTTGTGCCGGACTCATTTCGGGACAGGCCGACCCGCAGGTCGTCAACGCAGCGCTTGGCGAATTGACCGGCCGGATCGAAACGGGGGAACTGGCTGGCCAGCGGCTCGACGTCGTCCGCGAACAGTTGACGCCAGCCCTGCAGCCAATCTTAAAGCGCCAAGCGGCGGACGAATATCACGCTGCGGCGCTGTTTCTCGCGGCTGCATGGGGGGATGAGCAGGCGTATGCGGAAACGCGGGAACTGTTTCAGTCCGAGAAGACGCCGCACCAGTTGCGAGTCTCTGCCCTGCAGGTCCTCGCCGCCCACGACGACACCGCAGTCTTACCCGTCGTTCGCAAACACCTTACGGAGTCGGAGGACCAGGCGTTTCAGGCGGCCGTCATTTCGTCGTTAGGAGGTATGAAACACGCTGACGTCGCGACGGTGATGCTCGAGTCCTACGATCAACTGCCGGCATCACTGCGACCTAAGGCGATTGAATTATTGACCGACCGTAACCATTGGAGCCGGGCACTGGTCAAAGCGATCCGCGATAAACGGATTCCTGCGGCGGCCATGAACGTCAATCACGTCCGCAAGATTCTCGCCGGCCGCGATGAAGAGTTGAATGAACAACTCAAGGCGGTCTGGGGAACGGTACGGACCGGGCGCGACCCCGGGCGGGAGCAGATCATTCGCCGCATGCGGGACTTATTGAGTAAGACGCCGGGTGATGCGGTGCGCGGGCAAAAGGTGTTTCACAAGATCTGCGGGCAGTGTCACAAAATTCACGGCGAAGGGACGGACGTCGGACCTGACATTACGCTCAACGGCCGCTCCTCATATGCCCAACTCCTCTCGAACGTGTTCGATCCCAGTCTGGTGATCGGGGCGGCTTATCAGGCGGTGACGGTGCTGACCGAGGACGGCCGCATCGTGGCGGGACTAGTCGTCGAAGAAAGCCCCCAGCGCATCGTGCTCAAGGTCCAGGGGGGAAAGATCGAGACAATCCCCCGCGACGAAATCTCCGAAAGCGTACAGAGCGAGTTGTCGCTGATGCCCGAAGGGCTGGAGAAACAACTCTCGCCGACTGAAATCGCCGACCTGTTCGCGTTCCTCGTGCTGGACAAACCGCCGACGGACCCCCGCGCGAAACGCTTGGCCGACGCCCCGCCGCCGGTGCCTCCGAAAAACGACCGTCCCGCGTCGGAGTAGGCCGTGCGCGCAGAACTGTCGCGGCAGTCCGGGTCGATCGTCGTCTGTCTGCCCCCAGACGACTCCCCGGGCTGCCGTGCGGCGGCACAGCCGCATCGTGCGAGCTACCGTTCGATGAGCAACCGTCGCTCCCGTTGGTCGCTGCGGCACGGCCGCATTGTGCGAGCTGCCGCTCGAGGAGTAATCGTTGCTCCCGTTGGTCGCTTTGCGCTTCCTATGCGGTCAATCGCACAAGTTGCGCGAAGCACGGTAGCCGTACTCGATCGCGAACCAGTTGGCGAAACGTTCGCGGGCGTCGAAATTCGTGTTGCGGTGGTCGTTGTGGTGGCCCAATTCGTGGATCAGGATGTTATTTAGGTAATAATCCTTGATCGACGCCTCGGTCCAGGAGAGCCGCCATAGATTTCCGTCGGGCGTCCAGATGCCGCCGTACATTTCCGTTTCGATGCGCTGCTGCGGAGTGGGAGGACGTACGTAGGCCTCTTCCAGCGATTCCTCGATCGGGTAGAGATAGATCGCCGCACCCCACTGCATGCCGTAGCAGGGGAATAGTGCCCGTTTGCGGGTCATGCGGCTGAATTGGACCACCTCCAACCCGTCGGTGAGTTCGTCCGGCAATTCTGCGAGCCGGGCTGCGACTTCGCCGGTGGAAACGGGGTGCACAAAACCATCGCCTGGCGAGTGTACGACGTAGCGTGTCGTTTGGCGTCCCGTCGGCTCGTGCCAGATTTCCGGCGCGTTGAACGCTTCGGCGCCGCGGCCGCAACGGTTTCCGCGCTTGGAGACCCGGAGGGCGGTCTTAGCGTCGCGCTTGTTTTCGTGATTCCGCCCGGCGCGCACGTGCTGGTTGACGCGCCGCGAATTCTGTTGGTTGCGTTTTGATCTGCGCATGGATCTGGTGGCCAAGTGGCGGTTGGCGTCCTGATCCGTCTCGCCGACCGGTCATTTTTGGGAATTGAGCGGTCCATTTGCTCCAATTCCATGCTAAAGCAGCCGGAACAGACGCGACAAGTGTACACCATAAGTAGTGTTCTCTCAGGAACTTGCGGAGGAGCAACGACTTGTTGACTGCGCGACGGCGAGAATTTCGCTCCGCCGAGAGAATTCGACGGCTTGCGCTAATATGAATTCCGCGTTCACGTTGCGCCAAGCAGGCGGCGGCGAGTCGCGTTTGGGGGGTGTCTGCGGAAAAAAATCTGTTCACTGCGAAATTTTAAGTCTTGTTTTTGCAGTGGTTTACGCAGATTCGTGTGGCAAGCGTTGCGGGTGGGGGCGGCTTTGCGGCGCCGTGGGGAAACGGTGTGTTTCGCTGTCGAGTTCCCCGAACCCGGGTCACTTGTCGCCGCCGTTATGGCCGATCGCTTTGAGTCGTTCCGGTCCGGCAGGAATGAGAAAATCGGGCGATGCGGGATCGTCGGATTTGAATTCAAACTGCGCATTCGTGCCCCCTTGGCGAAAAACATCGGCATCGTTTTCGCCAAGCGGCCGATTCGACCAATTCGAACCATCCGTCGGGTTCTTTCCCAGAAATCCGCTGGTGTTGTAACCGCTTTTGACACGGACCGCCGCCTCCTCACAGTCGATGAACGCATTTCTGGCGATCGCGAATTGGCTGGAGGCGATTTGCTGCAAGTCGGCAATCTGCAGTCCGATGCGGCACCCGTGAAATGAATTGTTTGTGATCTCCAGACTACTGACGTCCGGTTTGATGTAGTTGAAGTCGATGCCGACGTCGGTGCGATTGAAAATACATTGCGCGACTTTGATCGCGCGGACGGGCGTCGTGACGTCAATTCCTGTCCGCATGGGACCCATGAAGCGGCAGTTGATGAACTGCATGTTGGCCGGATCGTCCGGCTGGTCTTTGCCGCGAGTGAGCTGCACCGCGACGGTTTCGGCCGTTGCGGC
>CALFYU010000708.1 GCA_937952455.1 uncultured Planctomycetaceae bacterium | reverse complement strand
CGAAGAGTAAGGCTCGGGCGCGGAACAACTCGGAGAGATGACAGAGTGGCCGATTGTGCAGCACTGGAAATGCTGTGTCCTGGGTAACCGGGACCGGGGGTTCGAATCCCCCTCTCTCCGCTTGAGTGCGGCGCGTCCTCCATGCGGATCCGCCTGTTGGGCGAATCTTAATCCGGCAAATACGCGTCCAGCATCACGACTTCGCCGTGCGGTGTGAGGGTCACGCTTTCCAATCCGGCCGGGAGCAGCAAGGTTTGCCCCAACCCGGCCGGTCCCGGCTCGGCGTCCCCCTCGACGCTCACTTCACCCGCCAGCACCGAAATGATGTGGCAGCAGCCGTTGCAGGCTAAGTTCACCGGTTGGTCAAACATCCAGCGGTCCCACACGAACTTTTCGCAGTCGACGAGTCGGTCGACGTGGGGATTGTCGGTCGGCGTCGGGGATTGCAACTCGACCGGACCGGCCGAAAAGTCGGTCGCCTGCAATCCTTGCTCGACGTGCAATTCCCGCGGACGGCCGTCCGGGCCGACGTAGTTCCAATCATAGAGGCGAAACGTCGTGTCGCTGGCTTGCTGAATTTCGGCGACCAGCAATCCCCCGCCGATGGCGTGCACTATGCCGGCGGGAAGGAAGACACAGTCTCCGGCCGCGACCGGAATGGCATGCAAGTATTCATCACAGACACCGTCTGCGATCGCTTCGGCCAACGTGTCGCGATCGGTCCCCGGCTTCAAGCCGGCATAGACCAAACTGCCCGGATCGGCGGCAAGAATGTACCATGCTTCGGTCTTTCCCAAATCGGGGGGCATTAACCGCGCCGCCATTTCGTCATTGGGGTGCACCTGCACGGACAAAGTCCGCTGTGCGTCGAGAAACTTATACAAAAGCGGTAACGTGCTCGCCACATGCCGATCTCCCAGGAGTTGGGGACCGAACTCCGCGACGAGTTGCGACAGCGACCGTCCCGCTAGCGGACCGGCGGCGACCACGCTTTGGTCGTCGCCATGATCGACGATTTCCCAGCTTTCGGCAAAATGCGGCCCCTCACCGATCGGTTTGTGCAAAACGGATCCCAATTTCCGACCGCCCCACGGATAATTGCGAAAGATAGGCTGCACGCGGAAGGGATAGAGTCTGCTCATCAGTCCTCGCGGAGTTGTGGATTTGCCCAGGGGCGATCGCGCCAAGCTTTGGAATACCGATCGGCGCAATCAAGTGATTCAATTTGCGGCGGTATCGTATCAGAATCCGCGCAATGGTCAAAAAAACAACATGTCCGGCGAGGCACGTTCGCACGTCATCCGCGGAAAAAACGCGAAAAACGAGGGATTCGGATTGTCCTCGATTCATGAATCGTAAATACTATTGTCAAATCAGGAAACCTCCCGTTGGGAGGCCTTTTGGGGGGCGCGCTGCCGGATCGCCCGCAATTCCCCCGGTATTGGGGGCCACGACACGAGCCGCACGATGCGGTTTTTGCAGATCGTCTTTTGGGAAGAGGCGGGTGTTTCAATGCGGCGAATTGATGACCGGGAAGGACTTCCGGATGCGCATGTCGGAAGCGATCAGCCTTCTGCAGCGACGTCGCGCCGAACCCCCGTCATGATGGTCGACGCAATTATGGAAGAACTCGCCTTGCAAAATGTCGACCTCGAAAGCGTCACGCTCGAAGAGATGAAACGGCTCTTCACCGACGCCTGCCGCGATGCTTAACGGTACGTGCGATCGGATAGTCCGTGCCCGCTCAGACGAATATCTTCGCTCGACCGGCAATTATTGCACGAGAGCGGCAGCTGCGTCGGGGAACACCACAGAGAACATCAACCACGCCATGGCCAGCGTCAGACACAGGTTGAGCGTTTGCCCGCAAAGGTAAAGCAACAGCGGCTTGCCCCCCTGCAACGACGCGCCCAGTTCGCGAAAATCGGTTTCCAGACCGATGCTCACAAACGCCAGGCAGAAAAACCACCCGCGTAGGGTGGACGTCGTGCCGTCGATCATCGATGCCACCAGCGCCGGTCCCTCCGGCAGCGCTTCGTAAATCAGGGAAAATGCGATCGATGCCGCCACAAACCCCACAATGAACTTAGGAAACCGGTACCAGATCTCCCACAGCGTCGGTTTTCGGCCATCGTCGCCGCGGTCGACATAGACGGTCCAATACACGGATACGGCGAAGGCAATCACGCCGATCAAGATGTTTTGAATCATCTTAACGGTCATTGCCACGGGGATGTATTTGTCCCCTAAAAACTCCCCCGCCGCAGCAACGGCCCCGGTGGCGTCGATCGTGCCCCCCATCCAAGCCGCTCCTACCACCCGGTCCATCCCGACGACCGTGATTAAGGCGGGCATAGCGATCATCATCACCACCGTGAACAGCATCGACATGGCCACCGCTAAGGTCAGTTCTTCTTTCTTGGCACGGCAGGCGGCCGCCGTGGCAATCGCCGCCGAAACGCCGCAGACCGACATGTCGGCGGAAATCGTGATGTTCAACGTCCGGGAGGCCATGCCCAAGATCTTTTGCCCGAACCAGTAGGTCGTGACCAATACGATTGGCGTGACCACCCAGGCAATGAAAATGCCAGGTTTGCCTAGTGCCAATAACTTGCCGAAGAGAATCTCCGCACCCAGAATCACCAATCCGGTCTTGATATAGAACTCCGTTTTCACGGCCGGTTTTACAAACCCCGGCGTACCGACGGTATTGCTGATCAATAGACCCAGCACGATCGCCCACAGCGCATAGCCCAAGTGATATAACTTGACGGTCGCCTGACCCGCCATCACATACGCCACTGTCGCCAACAGAAACACGACGAGGAACCCGGCCGCGAATCGCGCCAGCGACTGCCCCATGCCAAATTGCCCGGCGCCAAAAACAACGAGGCTGACCGCGAACACGGCGAATGTCCCCACGAGCGCCGTCGATTTGCCCTCCTTAACCAGCGATGCAGCCGGGTTGTCGGTCCAGCCGCCCGGTTTGTCGATCCATGCGGCGAGCGGGTTCTCGACGGTTTCGCCCGACATGTCCGCCTGACCAAATTGGTAGACCGCCGCGAACGCGATCGCGAGTACGACTCCACCCAAGATCACTGCCCACCAATCTTCGGTCAAACCGCGGGCGATGGGCGCAGACACGGTGTCATTGTCACTCGGAAGGTCGTCAGTTGTGCTGGGGGCGTCCGCCATCGCTTGCTTTCACTGGCTGCGGTCGAACAGTGATTGGAATCACGGGAATAGGAATCGGTTTGGCCCCCGATGTTGGCAGCACCGCCGAGAAAACTCAAGCGACCGACCGGCATCCGCTCCGAATTGAAGGACGAATTCGACACCACCGCGCAACCAAGCGTCATGGTCGAATCGCCGCAGCGAATTGCCGCAATCGGGTGGTCCAAGTCGGGTAATCGCTACATTCCCGCCGGAAGGAAAAAAGTCCCCGAACCTAAGCGACGGTAGTGTCCTAATTTGAATTTAAATCGCGGGTAGCATCTGTTTCAAAGTGTGCCCGTCGAAGATCGGCCTGTGGAACTAGTTTTTTGTGATTCATTAGGTCGCTGAGTTTTACGATTCAGCCAAATTGCGGATACACCGCCTGAAACCAGCCCAATGAGTCCCGCGAGCACGCCACGACCATCAAGGCCCGGCGCAAAATGGTCGGGGAAGGAAAACTCCAGAATGATCACAGAAGCCGCTGCTATAATGATGGCGAAGAACGTGACCATACGATTCCAACGACCTTCCCGACCATTTCTGGCGAGAAAGGTGGCCAGAGCAACCATGAAAAGCGTGACAACCAGCTTTGCGCTGAGACCTAACGGTGGAGCCATGATACCCTCATGCAAAAATAACACCGGCTTTGACGTGTTTCTCTGAAATAGGATACCGTCAGTGTAT
>CALFYU010000707.1 GCA_937952455.1 uncultured Planctomycetaceae bacterium | reverse complement strand
GTTGATGTCGTTGGGCTTCTTGGCGGAACTGGTCGTGGCCAACAGTCCCCGCTCGCCAAGGCGTTATAGCATCCGCGAGCAGATTGCCGGCGGAGAACGGACCTCCGCCGGAGTGGGCTGAGTCATTCTCAACAGGGAATTGCACTTCCACACCGTATTTGGCGAGGGTAGAATAGGGGCCGGACGCCCGGCGCGTGTCGGACGGCTCCGAATCGTTCGCATCATGGGGGAGGCAATCATGGTCGATCCGTTTGATGAAAAGACGATGAATCTTGAAGTCGCCTGCCAGGACGAGCTGGGACGTGCCGTGGCTCTCGAACAGCCGCACGACGTAGAAGCCCCGGCCGACGAACCGCTTCCGCCCGCCGGACATTCCTGCCAACGCGTCTCGACGCGGAGCGAGCTGGGAAACTCCGATTTCGGTGATATCGACATCTACACCGAATAGCACCGCTGCCGCACGCTTCACCTAGAGCCAGCAGCGAGCGGCCGTCTCAACGTTCCGCAGCGATTTGTGCGGCGCGCTTGCGTATGAACGGGCTGCGGATAGTACGCGCAGTTCGATTGAGTGCCGCTGGCAACGCACTCCTGCGTCACCATGTTGTTCGTCTCCCCAGGCAATCTGCGCAACCGGCGCGCTCGGCGAGCGCCGGCAAGTTTGCGCTGAAATTTCCGAATAATCGAAAAAATTAACACTTTTTCGTTTGCGGAATCGGCAGATCGCGTGTAATCTCTACCGCAGATGTGGGAAATCAACCCAAAAGCTCTTTTACAACCAGTTGATTGTGGGTTTCAGGCCCATTAGAATGGCGGCTGTCATTGACGGCCGTTCCAATTTTTGTTCGCCTTACACATCGCAATTCGGCGGGTTTTGCCGTGCCAGCTGCGCAACTCATCACCGGCGAGTTCAAACGGTCGCTCGACGATCGGTTTCGACTCAGTTTGCCGGCCGAGATGGCGACAGCGGTGACAGATGAGGCGGGCGAGACGATCCTCACCAAGGAACAATACGGTTGCCTCAGTTTGTGGCGTGCCGAGGAATGGCAAAAACGGATCGACGACGGCCTGGGACTGATCCAGCAGAAGATTCAAGCGGGCAAGATGGAGCAGCGTTGGGAGCAGGTCCAGCGCTTCGGACGGTTGCTCTCCACTCGGTCGCGAACGGTTAAGCTGGCCAATCGCGCGCGGCTGGTCGTGCCGGAAGGTTTTCGAGAGTTGCTCGACATTCCCGCGGGAGGCGACGTGATGCTGATTGGCGCATCGATTTGCGTGGAAATCTGGAACCCACAAGCCTGGCTCGACTACTTGCGTGGCGAGATGCCGGAGTTCAGTCCGCTGTTTAAGGAATTAGCGGACTGACGCGGCGCGCCCGCGAGCGTGACTTTTTAAGCATGCACCAGTTGATATGCCCGGCCCGTTTCTTTGAGAAGGCGAAGACTTACTCGGTACCCCTTCCTCTGCCACAACGACCCGATCCATGAGTGCCGGCAAAGTGCATTCAAACCAAGGACGGACACATCGGCAGGGATGCCGCTTTCTCTTATAACGGCCGGGCATGTCGCATTCTTTGGCCGGTTTTTTCGCGCACGTTAGTGTCCGGCGAAGCTCGCTTCTTACTCCCGGCCCTCACGTACAAGGTGGCGGACGAGCTGGGAATTGATTTTCTTGAGCATCTGATACACTAGCGGCCAGAGCCCGTGCTCCACGAAGACTTCCTTGTCGTCGATGCGACCGGTTTTTGACAAAGTGACCGTGGCCGCAGGTTCTTTCTCCGCCTAGACTGAATTCACTCTGCCCTTGCTAAATGCAATCTGTTACAGAGGGACAGGGGGTAGTGGGCGGCCGCCGTTGATTGCTTATTACAGCCAGTTGTCGTTTCGAGGAACCTCGGACTGTGACCGATCAGATTTCTCTGCCGAGCGGGTTTCTTTCCGCCGGTGTTGCGTGCGGTGTGAAGAGTGACCCCGGCAAACTCGACTTGGCGCTCTTCGTTTCAGAGACGCCTTGCACGGCCGCAGGGGTGTTTACACAAAATCTTGTGCATGGGGCGCCGGTCAAAGTCTCGCGTGAACGGGTGCCGTCATCGGCGGCGCGTGCGGTGGTGATCAACTCGGGTAATTCCAATGCCTGCACGGGCGAGCGAGGTTTGGCCGATGCGCGGCGGATGACCGAGTTGGTGGCTGAACAACTGGGTTGCCAGCCGGAGGGTGTGCTGGTCTGTTCCACCGGCGTGATCGGGCATTTTCTGCCGATGGAGAAAATCGCCCCCGGCATCCCGCAAGTAGCGAGCCAACTTAAACCCGACCCGCAGTCACTGGAAAATGCCGCACGGGCGATGATGACGACCGATACATTTCCCAAGCTGTCGATGCGGCAGATCAGCCTTGGCGGTAGCGACGTAACCGTCACCGGGGTCGCGAAAGGGGCGGCGATGATCGGGCCGAACATGGCGACGATGCTCTCGGTGATCATGACCGACGCCCCGATGTCGCCGCAGGCGGCCGATGCAATGTTGCGGCACGCCGTCGATCGTAGTTTCAACTGCATCAGCGTCGAAGGACACACCAGCACCAGCGACACGGTGATTTTGCTGGCCAACGGCGCCGCCGGCACGTCAGCGACCGACGAATCCGGTGATCAACTGCAACAGGCAATCGACGAAGTCGCCGCGGAGCTAGCGCAGCTGATCATTCGCGATGCGGAGGGGGCGGAGCATATCATTACGATCGACGTTGCCGGGTTGGCGAATCGCGACGACGCGTTTCGGATTGCCAAAACGGTGGCCGATAGTGCGCTGGTCAAGACGGCGGTGACTGGCGCCGACCCGAATTGGGGCCGCATTGTGTCCGCCGTCGGGTATGCCGGTGTCACCTTAAGAGAAGAAGACATCACGCTGCGGCTCAACGGCACGCTGCTGTACGAACAGGGTTCGCCGGTGTCCTACGATGAAGCGGCCGTGTCGCAGTCGATGCGGGACAATCGCGAGGTACACGTCGACTTGATCTGCGGTCACGGGCCGGGAACGGTGCGGTATTGGACGAGCGACCTGACGGCTGAGTATGTGCGGTTGAATTCGGAGTACACGACATAGGAAGGCTTGAGGCTTGAGGGGGCAGGCTTGAGGACGTGGGGGGCCTGTGGGGCGTGTTGACAATTTTTGGCGGTGATTGATAATAAGGGGGGGCCGGCGACGGGATAGGGGACGAACGCCGTCGTCCTGGGTGTGTCTTCCTGAAGTAAAGTGGGGATTAGTGTAATTGGTAACACGAGTGACTCTGACTCACTTATTCTGGGTTCGAGTCCCAGGTCCCCAATTCACCGGAACGACACGCCCCCGCAAGGGGGCGCTCAAACCTCAGTCGCCCGGCGTCGCTTGCCAAATCCGCGGCGAGACGCTGTAATATCGCGTTCCGCTGCGGAATTCCGAGGCCGGGGCGAGTTTTTGCGTCCAGGCTCAATGCAATAAATGTTTACGCACAGGAGAGTTACGTCAAAATGGGTTGTGTCGAACGTGATCGGGAAATGAAGCGCCGCCGCAAACGTCGCGAGAAATTGCAAAAACTTCGCAAAGCCTATGCCGCCTCGTCCAGCGAAAGCGAAAAGGCGGACTTGCTGACCAAGGCGCGGAAAATCAGCCCGCTGTTCTCATTTGACGAATAAGCGGCAGCCGCCGCTGGATGCGCGGTTCCTCTTTCGACGAATTTGCTGAGCGACTAAACTCACCGCCGCTTCATGAGGCATTGCGAAGTGAGTGAGTTGTCCCCTTTGAGGAGCCGGCATGGATGCCCCCGCTGCTCGTCGTCGTCAATTGCTTTTCATCGCCGCGATCATCGTCGGCGCTGTCATGATCGCGATCCATGCCGAGCGTTCCGGCGGGGATCTGGCAGGATTTCATGCCGTTTGGGCGGCGAACTGGCAGCACGCTGCGGCCGAGAACCGCCCTGATCCCGAGGACCCCTACGCGCCGTCGTTCTACGTGCTCTTTGCCCCGCTCGGTGCGATTCCACTTTGGGCAGCGGCGGCGGTGATGTTCCTGATGAACATCGCCTGCGCTTGCGGTATCGTACGGATGACGATTGCGCTGCTCGATATTCCCCGCTCCGATCAGTGGCTACTTTGGATTCCGGCGGTTGGCGTCGCTCCATTCTTTTTCGGCACATTGTCGCTGGGACAGAACACGCTGATATTGATGTGTCTGGTGCTCGGGGCATATACGCTCGTGCGGCGGGAGAGTGACTTTTGCGGCGGGTGCCTGATCGGGCTGGCAACGGCGATCAAGATTTACCCGATTCTGTTCTTAGTGCCCTTTGCACTGCGGATGCGGTGGAAGGTCGTTTCCGGGTGTGGGGCAACGGTGGTCCTGATCGCCGGAGGGTTGGGAACGCTGTTTCTGGGGTACGAAACGAATCTTCAGTGGCACGAAAGCTGGGGGCGGTTTGTTACGCGTGCCGATCAGGATGTTCCCGAAGACCCAGCCGCGCCGCGGACGATGCGGTGCACGGCGCGTTACAACAATCAAGCGGTGCATGCGGTGTTGGCGCGACTGATGATGGACGTGCCGGCGAAGTGGTACGGCGATACGTTCCACGTGAACCTGCTCTCCTGCGATGCGGCCACTTGGCGGCGGACGAGGACGGCCACGACGTTGTTGTTCGCCGGACTGGGGATCGTCGCCTTGCTGGCGTTGCGGCAGACGCGGCGCCGCATCCCGTCGCGAATGGTTTACGAAGCCGAACAACCGCGGGAGCTATCGCGCGACGCGCGGGAATTCGCGCTGGTTTGCAGTTGGTTCTTTCTCGTCAGCCCGATGGTCTGGACACATTACCTGGTGTGGGCTTATTTCCCATTGGCGTGTGTTGCTGTTCAACGCTCCATCCGTCCGCGGCGAGCGACGATTATCTTGGCGGCGTGGTTTGCGGCGGAGTGTCTGGTGGGGAGCCAATTCAGCCGGGCCATCGGCGTCAATCTGTGGGCTGGGCTGTTGCTGTTCGGCTGGTTTGCGGTGCCTTGTGTTCGCGATGCTGTCGCAGGTTGGACGCGAGTGGGACGCAGCGGGGATCAGGGGCCGATTCCGTTGTTTGTGGAACCGCGTGAACGAATTCGGCGCCGTGCGGCGTAGTGGTTTGCAGCAGGCAGCAGCCTGCCTCACGGGGGTCAGTCGATGTCATCCTCGTCGTCCGCGCCGCCGTCTTCGTTTTCAAGGTTTTCGGCGACTTTGTGTTTGACGAGCGTGACCTCGTTACCGGAAGCGTTGTAGATGACATCGTCCATGATCGTCCGCATCAGGACGATGCCCCGGCCGCGGAATTGTTCCTGTTCGATGATGTCGCCGGCATCGAGGAGTTGCGCGAAGTCAAACCCCGGGCCTTCATCGCGAATCACGAACGTGGCTTTCTCGCGAGAGATCTCTGCACGCACATAGATGCGGCGGTCGCAGTAGGGCTGCGTCACGCTCCGGGTCTGCGCGAGTTCGCGATATTTCTTGCGGTCGACTTCGGTGATCGTGCCGCCGACTTCAAGATTGCCGTGGTAGTACGCGTTGTTCAGTGCTTCTTCGACGGCCACTCCGACGCGGAGTCGCTCCGCCTGATCCCCCAACGGCAGACACCGCAACAGCTGCTGAAGATATCCTGCCAATAGGCGAATCTGCGCCAAATCGTTCCGCAGTATGAAGACCGAATCGCTCTTGTCGAGGTAGTGCATTAAGCGGGAATGGTAACGGTCTTCACGGGCGGCGGTGAGCAGGTGGTCGACCGTATCGCGAAGATCTTCGGCGAGTCGGCTCTTGGGAACGTAGCTGGATGCGCCCTGTTTGAGGACTTCGGCGGCGATCTGTTCGCTGCCTTTTCCGGTCATCAGCACGACGGGAATCAGCGGATGCTCGTCCTTGATGCACTCGATCAGTTCCAACCCGCTCATGCCGGGCATCACCAAATCGGTGACGACGATATCGGGCAGGTCCGCATTGATGCTGGCGAGCGCTTCGCCGCCGTCCTTGGCGTAGAGGATATCCCAGCCGGAGACTTTGCCCAACAATCCCCCCGCCAACCGGCGATCCATCTCGGAGTCGTCGACCACCAACACTCGGGTTGCGTCAGCCGTCGTCATGCCCAGGGCAACTCCTTATTCAGGGCGACACGGAATCCAGCCAGGTGCGGCGGGCCATCGTGCTGCGCCTAATAGCATATCGCCGCAAGCGCGGCGTCACAATCGGAGAATTCGCAAACGCCTCGGGAATGGCATTCGCCGGACGGGTGTGAATCTTGACGCGACCGGGATCGAATCGATCCGTTGACTGCCTGAAGCACCGCTGCACGAGCGAGCAACGGCGCCGGACGCAGGGAAGCCGTCGGACCCGACAAATTGCTGTTAGAAGAAGCGGATTCCGACTTGGTAGACGAGTAGCGCACCGAGATAGGCCAATGCGGTCATGTAGACGAAGGTGAACGCCGGCCAGAACCAGCTGTTGGTTTCGCGGCGAATGACCATGAGCGTCGCTCCACACTGCGCACAGAGGGCGAAAAAGACCATGATCGACAATGCGACCGGCACATTGTAAACCTTGCTGCCGTCGGGCCAGGTGGCTTGCTGCAGCGACTCTTTGAGCGTGTCG
>CALFYU010000706.1 GCA_937952455.1 uncultured Planctomycetaceae bacterium | reverse complement strand
GTGATTCAGACGACGACGCTCGTGACCGGTCGTCAACGGATTCGGACATGCGTTTCTCGCTACTGGGTGACTCGCGGAGGCCAGCATCGCTTTCAAGCAAAAACCCACTCTAAACCGGCCTCACCAGCAATACAAGAAACTTCCGCGAACAGACGGCGGTGACGACTTCCGCCGGCGCGCACCGCACGATGACGCTAAGTGGCGCACCGGTGCGCGCGTCTCCCGCCCCCTGCAAAAGCGTCCCGCATCGGTTATGATGCATGCTCGAAGATGTCTCCATCCCAAGTGGCGAGCAAACATCATGAGCGAAACGATTGAAACGAAACTACAGGAACTCGGTTACGAACTCCCCACCCCGCCGGCAGCGGTCGGAAACTATATCCCTGTGACCCGCACGGGGAATCTCGTCGTTACCAGCGGACAGTTGCCGATCATCGGCAAGGAGGTCGTGTTCGCCGGAAAACTGGGAGCGGAATTGCACGAGCAGGAGGGGCAGGACGCCGCCAAGATTTGCGTCGTCAATGCGCTCGCTCAGATCAAGGCGTGCATCGGCGATCTGCAACAGGTCACCCGCATTGTCCGCGTCGAGGGCTACGTCCACTCCGCGCCCGGGTTTCAAAACCAGCCGCAAGTGCTCAACGCCGCGTCGGAATTGCTCGTGGAACTTTTCGGCGACGCCGGCCGGCACACGCGCGTGGCTTTGGGCATTAATGAAATGCCACTGAACGCCGCCGTGCAATTGGCCGTGTGGGCCGAAGTCGCCGACTGATCGACTGGATAGAAAACCGCCTTTACGCCATTTCAAAGCGATGCCGGTTTGCCGCCCCAAAAACCGCGAGCTATGCTTTTTGGTGGAGGAGGTACACGAACTATGGCACAGTCAAAAAAGTCGCGGTCGTACGGCTGTCCCGGTTGCGGCGGAATGGTGCAATTTTCCACGAAAAAATGCTCATTCTGCGGTTACAAGGTCACGCTCGCCGATCGCTACGAATGGGCCGATGACTGGGTGCGCGTCTCGCTGTATTTGGCATCGGTACTGATCGGCGCCTGGATTGGGAACTTCCTGTTCCACATGTCCAAACCGCTGCTGGCAATGATTGTTGCCGTCGTGATCTCCTTCTGGTACCTGTATCGACTGGTTCCGCAGCAGTACAAGTTCAAGCGCAAAGACCCCAACTGCACGAGCTAACCGGTTCGATTGCCCCCAGGCCGCTGAACCATGCGGGTACCGCCGGCCATGCCGGAAGCGGCGGCCGGCGAGATTGCCAGCAGCGCTCTATTCGACCGTCACGTGGCGGTAGCATTCCCGCATCATCCAGCGATCGATGTCATGAGCGACATCCCGCTCCTGCGGGTGCGGATTGCCGTAAATTCGCGAACAGACGGTCATGCCGGCCGTATGCAACAGCGTTGCCAAGCCGCGCGTTCGCAACTCATCCACAATGTTGCTGTCGTTGCCGCGGGCCAGCAATACGCGCTTGCCCTGCAGCAGGCGATATTTTGACAACGGCTTCTCCATCGCCGGCAGGCATCCTCCCAGCGAGACCACGCCGGCAAACCACTCGGGACGCCGCAGTCCCAGGTGCATCGCTGCCGTCGCTCCGTCGCCGCAACCGCCGACAAACACCCGTTCGGAGTGGATGTTATACGCCCGCCGCAATCGCCCCACCTGATCATAAAGTTCCTCTTCGACGGCGATCACGTCGTCGACAAAATGTGACCAGCGGAAACCAGGCTGCGCATGCCGCGCTTCGAGAGGTCCACGGAGCGACATGCCGAAATAGTTGCGGTTGCTGATCACCGGCATCAGCGTTAGCAAGTCCCGCTCCGAACCCCCTTCATCGTGCAGCCAAATCAGCAGCGGATAGGCATAGTTCGGCTCGTAGGATTCTGGCACAAACGTCGCCGACGGTGACGAGGTTGTATCGACGTGCACGCCGAAGCGGCGCGAGAGCGTGGCCGTATATGGCGCCGGAATTAGATCGACGGCCGCCGCAATTTCGTCATTGCCCGTCTCGGGCTGTGGAATATTACGTGAAAAACGAGTGTTCATCTCGTCGGATTCCTCCAATCAACGGCCAGCGTCGGCCTCGTTTCTTCAGTGGTGCTGTCGCTCAAGAGAGTTTCGAGTTGGACTGCGGCCACGTCCGCCATCGGGAAATTCTTTCCCGGACAGGCGGTCGCTTTGACATCCCGGTGCGGAATGACGTTCTCCGTCGAAATGCCGTATTCTCGTTTCAAAGTCGCCACCAAACGCGTGACGGACTCCAGTTGAGCCGATGAGGGCGACTCTTCCTCAAAGTTTCCGATCAATACGATGCCGATGCCGTGCTGGTTATAGTCCGCTTTGCCGGCATGGGCTCCGTGCATCTGTTCCCGCCAACGGAAGGTGGCTTCGATTTCGCCGTCGCCCATGCCCTCGCCGTTACCGATCACGAAGTGATATCCGATCCCTTCCCAACCGCGATCCAAATGCTGGTCATGAATCTGCTCCACGCTTCCCGTATGTGAAGCCGTATGGTGCAAAACGATGTAGTTCCATTCCCGTGGGGGGGCGTCCGGTTTCCAGGGGTTGTTGCCGGTCGCATGCGAAACGGGGCGACTCGGCAGTTGCACGGCGGTCGTGGGGACAGTCCCCCGAATCCGCGCCACCGAGGGGATGGCCGGTAATTGCTTGGGCGTCGCCACCAAGTCCGGGGGCAGCGCCGCGTGATGTCTGGTGCAACTGGAGAGCGCACCCCCCAGCAGCAGCAACAGCACCGCTCGCAATATCGCTCTCAACGTTGGACGCAAAATCCACTCCCCGTCTATGGTAACGGGCACCGCGATGTGGGTCCCGCGGACCGGCAGCAGAACGTCCCGGTCGGCAACAGGGCGTGGAATGTATTGGGGTTTGGAGAACGTGTCAACGGCGGACCCGCGGCCCCCGCCCGACGGCAATTGCCAGAGAGCTATCGCCGCAAGTCGTTATGTTAAAACGATCTGTGTGTAGCGATGTTAGGGAGAAAAACTGAGGCAACGCTGTGCCGCAAACCCATCCCAAAGCACCCATGCTACGCAGGCCGCGTGTCAGGCGCGATTTCAGACGATTTTGGGAGGTGATCGGTGTTTTGCCTCAATTCGACCGACATTGTCAGCCTCACTTCTTGAAACCGCACCCCCGGATGCAGTCGCAGCGCCCCGATGAAGTTGCCCATCACGAAAAGAAATGACGGGGCTGCGATTTGACGACAACCATCGCACCGTTAGACGCATTGGTTGCCGCTCTGTGGTGAAGTCGCTAAAAGTGAAGCGTAATTGGATAGTTGCCTTGGACGGTCAGCCTGCGGCAACGAGCTTCCACAAAAATCCAACGAACGCGGGGCCGCCCCCGCCACGTTTACCGCATCAACTCCCTCTTAGAAGCGACCACATAGGAGACATCGTCATGGCGACCCCCATTCGCATTGCCGTTACCGGCGCTGCCGGGCAAATCGGCTATAGCCTCGTGTTCCGCATTGCCTCAGGCGAGGTGTTCGGACCGGACCAGCCGGTGATCATGCATCTCGTGGAGATCCCCCCGGCCATGGGTGCGCTGGACGGCATTGAGATGGAATTGGACGATTGTGCCTATCCCACGCTCGCCGGCGTCGTCAAAGCCAGCAGCGATGATCTTGAGGACGGCTTTCGCGACTGCAACTTTGTCGTCTGCGTCGGCAGCATTCCCCGCAAAGCGGGCATGGAACGGGGCGATTTGATTCGCGTCAACGGACCGATTTTCACCAGCACCGGAAAAGCGATCCAATCCGCCGCCGCAGATGATGTCCGCGTGTTGGTGGTCGGGAACCCCTGTAATACGAATTGCTTGATCGCCATGAGCAACGCCCCGGACGTGCCGCGCGATCGCTGGTTTGCCATGACACGGCTGGACGAGAACCGCGCGGTCGCGCAACTGGCCCACAAGTCGGGACAACCGGTTTCCACGGTGACCGGCATGGCGATTTGGGGCAACCACAGCGCCACGCAATTCCCGGACTTCTTCAATACCAAAATCAACGGCAAGCCCGCGCCGGAGGTCATCGGTGATGATGCTTGGCTGCAGAATGACTTTCTGACGACAGTGCAGCAGCGCGGCGCCGCCGTGATCAAAGCCCGCGGGGCCTCCAGCGCCGCCTCGGCCGCCAACGCGGCCCTCGATTCGCTCAAGAGCATCGTCACCCCCACGCCGGCGGGGACCGTCTTCAGCGCCGCCATCTGCAGCGACGGCAGCTACGGCATCGACGAGGGTCTGATCACCAGCTTTCCGCTGACGACCGACGGCAAGAAGTGGAGCGTCGTGCAAGGCCTGGAGCACAATGAGTTCGCGCAAGCCAAAATCGACGCCACCGTCGCCGAACTCCGCAGCGAGCGGGACACTGTGAAAGACTTGTTGGCGTAATTCAGGCTTGTGGCTTGAGGGGACAGGCTTGAGGGATGTGCTTACGAGGGTGGATCGATGATCGAAGATTCTCCGTGGATTATTGACGGCGACAAGAATACTTTCGAACAGGATGTCATTGTCCGCTCGCAGAGCATGCCGGTCGTCGTCGATTTTTGGGCCACGTGGTGCGCGCCGTGTAAGCAACTGTTGCCGATTCTTGAAAAGTTGGCGGTCGAGTACGACGGCAAGTTCCTGCTCGTCAAAGTCAACGTCGAGCTTCAACAGGAATTGGCGATGGCGTTCGGCGTGCAATCGGTGCCGCATGTCTTCGCCGTCCGCGACGGTCAGGCCATCGACCAGTTCATGGGCCTTCTGCCCGAAGAACAGATCCGGCAATGGCTCGATTCTTTGATGCCCTCGCCCGCCCAGACGCTGGTTGTCGAAGGCCGCGCGCTGCAGCAGTCCGACCCGGCGGCAGCCGAAGCCAAATTCCAGGAAGCGCTGCGGCTCGAAGCGCACAACGAAGCTGCCAAAATCGGTCTGGCGCACGCCTACTTTGCCCAAAACAAAGATGACCAGTGCACGGCCCTGATCGCCGAACTGGAACAACGCGGCTTTTTGGAAGACGATCTGGAAAAAATCAAAGCGGAGGTCGAATTTCGAACTGTCTCAGCCGATGTCGGCGGAGTGGAAGAGATTCGCCAAAAAGCGGCCGCTGCCCCGGATGACTTGGAGTTGCAACTGGAACTCGCCGACGCCCTGGCCGCGGCGCGGCAGTTTCCTGAAGCGCTCGACATCTGCCTGGCGATCATTGGCCGCGACTTTGGCAAGATGCGTGACAGGTCGCGTGAAACGATGGTGAATATCTTTCACCTGGTCGGCGATAATTCAGACGTCGCCAACGAATACCGCCGCAAGTTGGCATCGGCGCTGTATTAATGCGGCGGTTGTGGTCGAAAGGCGTCGTTACCCCCCGGCGGAGCCGGGGGCTGGGGGATGATTCGCAATTCCACCCTGCTTTCAGCCCCTGGCTCCGCCGGGGGGTCATTCGCCGCGCTATCGCCCAGTTGTTCACACCGCCCGGCCGCCGTAAAATGGATTGTTCACCATTTTCGGTCCCCCCGTGAGACACAACCATGCACGACGTGCTGCGGCAATTGCAGGAAGATATTCAAAGTCGGCGGCCGGTCGCCTATACCGCGCTCGTCGAAACTCGCGGCTCCACGCCGCAAAAAGCCGGGGCACGCATGCTGGTCTATCCCGACGGGTCGCAGGCCGGCACGCTGGGGGGCGGGTGCGTTGAAGCGGAGGTGAAACGCCGCGCGCTGCGCCAATTGGACGACGGTGGGATCGACTTGCTCACGTTTCAGCTCGACGACAACTACGGCTGGGATGACGGCTTGATCTGCGGCGGGCGGATGAAGATGCTGGTCGATCCGGTTCGGCCGGATGAGGACGTCGAGTACTTTCGCATCCTCGATGAATTGCTCGCCGCCGGCACCCCCTGCACCGAAGCGGTGGTCATCGACGTCGCTGCCGCCGGCGGGGGACAGGAAGGAGACCGGTTCTTGTTGGATCCCGACGGCAATTGCCTTGCCGGTCGGGGCAGTGTCGCGCAACCGCCGGCGGAGTTGGCCGCCCACCTCAAACCGATCACTGACCGCCCGCGGGCCTACGTTGCCGGCGGAATGTCGTTCTTGCCGTTTCTTGAGCGATGCCGCTTGATTGTGGTCGGCGGCGGACACGTCGGGCAGCGGGTGGCGGAGTTGGCGGCCGACGTCGATTTCGACGTATGGGTCGTCGACGACCGCGAAGAATATTGCAACCCGCAGCGGTTTCCGCGAGCCAAACGGCTGATTGTCGGCGATATCGACACGGCGCTCAGCGGGTTGGATATCGACGAGCGGACGTTCTGCGTGATCATCACCCGCGGCCACAACCACGACGAAGAAGCGCTGTACCATCTGGCGGAAACCCCGGCGGGCTACGTGGGCATGATCGGCAGCCGCCGCAAAATCAAACTGATTTTCGACGACCTGCTGGCCGAGGGTATCTCCCGTGAAGCATTAGAACGAGTCCACGCCCCGCTCGGCTTCGACATCGGTTCGCAAACGGTCCCGGAAATCGCGATCAGCATCGTGGCGGAGTTAATCGCCCACCGCAATTTGGGTGAGTCCCCGTCGAAGTATCGCGGGAAGAGTGTGTTGGG
>CALFYU010000705.1 GCA_937952455.1 uncultured Planctomycetaceae bacterium | reverse complement strand
ATGCCTTGACCGGCGATGCCCACGTGGCGGGCGCGCATTCGGCCAAGGACGAAAAACGGGGATGGTGGGACGAATTGAGCGGTCCAGGAAAGGGGTTGGACACCAACAAGTATTTCGTGATCTGCGCGAATGTGTTGGGAGGCTGCCAAGGGACGACCGGGCCGAGATCGTTCAAACCGGGAACGGAGACACCCTTTGCTTTGGAATTTCCGTTCGTGACCATCGGCGACATGGTCGAAGTGCATGCCGAGTTGGTGCGGCATTTGGGGATCGAGCGGTTGCTGGGGGCGATCGGCGGGAGCTTGGGCGGAATGCAGGCGTTGGAATGGGCCGCCCGTTTCCCAGAGATGTTACGGACGGCAATCATCCTGGCATCGGGCCCGCGGCTGTCGGCGCAGGGGATCGCGTTTAACGCCGTTGGCCGCCGGGCAATCGTCACCGACCCGAATTTTGATCAAGGAAACTACTACAACCAAGGGCACGACCCGCATTTCGGGTTGGCGCTGGCCCGGATGGTGGCGCACATCACGTATCTTTCGGAGGCGTCGATTGAAAAGAAGTTCGGCCGCCGGCTGCAACACAGCGACCGGTTCGCGTATGAATTAATGCGCGAAACGGAATTTCAGATCGAAAGCTATCTGCATCACCAAGGCAAACGGTTTGTCGAGCGCTTTGACGCCAACAGCTACCTTTATCTGACGCGGGCGATGGACTATTTCGATTTGGCCGAGTCTTACGGCTCGCTGCCCGATGCGCTGTCATCGACCGACGCACGGTTCTTGGTGACCTCCTACACGACCGATTGGCTGTTCCCGATCGCACAGAGCCGCGAGATTGTGAGCGCCTTGATTCAGGCGCGGCGGCGTGTCACGTCAGTCGAACTCGACAGCCCCTACGGCCACGATTCGTTTCTGCTGGAAGTCGATCAACTGGAGGAAATGCTCCGCCCGTTTTTGGCTGAAGCGTATGCCGCCGGCTGAGTGTTGATCGACAACGAATTCGGGTGCCACTGGCGGCTTGTCCGCCAGTGCAGAACGGTGTCAAAGGAAAAACGAAGCTTGACGATTCAGCAGTTGCCCCGTACTTGGTACATCTGATGTCGACGAATAAGGTCAAAGAAAAACGCCGCTACAAGATGCCGAATCCGTCGGCTGCGCTGACGGACCGTGTGATCATGGAGCACATCGGCGAGGGAAGCCGCGTGTTGGACTTGGGCTGCGGCGACGGGCAATTGCTATCCGAACTGCGGCGGGTCAAAAGTGCGGACATCCTGGGGGTGGAGATGAGCCGCCGTGCGATGCTGCAATGCATGGCCATCGGCGTGCCGGTGGTCCAAGCGGACCTGGACCTGGGGCTGGAGGGGTTTCCCAGCCAATCGTTCGATTTCGCAGTGCTCAGCCAGACGTTGCAGCAGGTCCGGCATCCGCGGGTGATTCTGGAAGAGATGCTGCGCGTCGCCAACCGCGCCCTGGTGGTCGTTCCAAACTTCGGTCATTGGCGAGTCCGCTGGAGCCAATTGGTGTGGGGCCGCGCGCCGGTTTCTTCGTCGGAGCGCTACCAGTGGTACAACACGCCGAATTTGCACCTGATGTCGATGCCCGATTTTCGGGATCTGGTGGAAGTGGTGGAAGGACGGATCGTGAAGGAGCTCGCCATCATACGCGGCCGTGCGGTCGAAAATGCCTGGGCGGCGAATATCCGTGCCGACAGCGCCGTGTATATCCTGGAACACAAGTCGCCCACCGACGCGGCCGTTTTGCCCTAGCTCTCGAATGGGCAGCGTGAACTGCCGGTCCCCTTGTTCGCCCCGGCGGGAAATGCCAGAATGATCTGGACCTGCGGCGCGAAATTGTTGTACAGAACTTATCTGCAGGGTGCCGGAGCTTCCGGTGCTCATTCGATATTCGCCGATCCACCTCACGACGTGAAAACATATGAATTCACTGACGGCCGCCCTCGGTAATCTCTCGGCACTTTCGACATTTGTAATCGCCGTGGCCTGTGCGGTGCACGTTGTGTTTTTCCTGTTGTTGTGGCTGTGGTTTCGGCGGGATCTGAAAAAGATCGCCGCCGCTTTGGATGAATTCACGCGGGGCTTAAAGCACCGCAGTCTATTCGACCGGACAAGCCACCTCTCGGATCAAATCGAGGCCTTCTTGGCCGATGTGAACGAGGTCCTGCAAGACCCAAACGGCGAAGCGGACCGCCGGAAATTGATTGCCCGCATCAACGTGCTCGACGAGCGGCGACGGTACTTGCAGTCGATGGCCTTCGAAACATCGTACAATATTTGCCGCACGATGGTCGAAGCGTATCCCCTGGCCGGCGTCCTGGGCACGATTTTGGCGATTGGGGCTGCGCTGCAGTCCGGCGGCGACGCCGAGACCGTTGGCGCGATTGTCAGCCGCTTCGGTGACGCCATCTGGTCGACGTTCGCCGGATTGACGGCGGGGATTTTGTTGATGTTTGTCAACAGCGTGCTGGAAACGCGATTCGAGCGGTTATCGGAGAACCGCGAACACGTGCGGGACACGATCGTGCGTGCCAAACGTGAACTGTCGCTCGTGCCGGAGGAGTCGGCATGAAACTTTCGCGCCGCAAGCTGACGTTTCAGTTGACGCCCCTGTTGGATCTGTTGTTGATCGTGATCTTTGCGCAATACATGGAGGTCCAAAAGACGGCCGACACTCAGGCCAGCGAAGTCGCCAAGGAGATCGCAGCCGCGAAGAGCGAGGCGGAGTTGGCCCGGCTCGAATTGCTGGCGCGTTTGGAAGTCGCCGTTCAGGAGCGCGAGCAACTTCGAAGCGAACGCTCGCGCTTGCAGGATCGCGAAACGGAGATTAACGAAGAATTGCGGCAATCCCGCCAGGAACTTCAGGAGTTGGGCGAAATCCTGTCGCGGTTGTTCCGCCTGCCGCAGGAAACAATCGAGCAGGCGTTGGCGGCGCGCACCGCAGCGGAACAGGCGGAGCTGCGCCGTGAAATCGAAGAGATGGCGGGGGGCCGCGCCGCGGAGATGGTCAAACACCTCCGTACATGGCGGGAACTGCTCAAACGCTGCGACTTGTGGGATATCCATATCGGCGACGATAACGCCGTGACCATGACGGCCGCGGGAAAGACATTTCGGTTCCGCGCCGAGACGCCGGAGCGGTTTGAAGCAGAAATCTTCGCCCGCTATAAAGCCTTGCCCCAACCCAAAAACCTGGTCGTGCTGTTGGTCTCCTGGTCCGACGCGGAATATGCGATCCGTCAGGCGGCGGTGACGGGCGTCGCCCGGGCGGCGGATCGCATGCACGAAGACAGTGACCGCCGGACGCGATTCGAATACGCAATTTTGGGATTCTCCCCGGCGCTCAAATAACGGCGATTCTTGAGTTCGATCGAGATCCAAATCCAATGGCCATCACCAAAAAAATCAGCCGGGGCGTGAAGATCAGCAGTGGACTGGTGCTGCTGGGACTGGTAGCCGGAACATTCCTCGGACAGTGGCTGCCGGATTTCGACGGCGGTGAGGGCGTGATTCCGGTAAAGGGATCGAAGCCCGCAAAAATCGAGAATACGCCGGTTGATACGGAGCGCCCCAAAGCAACCACCGGCCCGCGCGATGTGCTGCTGATCACGATCAAGGGCCGCAGCTATTGGGTTGAGCCACAGGCAAACGAAGCCGCGCAGGAAGTGTCGCTGGAACGGGCCGTCGAATTGGCGAAGGCGGCCGCTGGTGATGAGGACGGGATTCGCGTCCGCGTAAATCGAGACGGTTCCGCCCGTGCCAAGGCGGAAGAGGACCTCGAACAAGCGTTGCTGGAGGCCGGCGTAACCCGCGACTCAATCGTAGGATTGGAACAGACGACTCCGCAGTAGTCAGCTCCGACACCGACTTAGGATGCGTCGCGACACACCATGCTTAACAGGCTCCGTCAAAGCGACCGGCGGGTGTTAGCCCGCCGGTAACGGCTCTCGTCCCAGAAAACGCGTACACGGCCGAGTTCTAACAGGAAACCCGTTCGTCCTATGCCGTCAGGTGCATCGCAACGCACCCTACGACGAGATCACGACTTCGCATCAATACCCGCTGTCGATCACCGCTGGATCGGAGCCTTGAACGTGTTCGTACGCCGCCCGCTCGGTATCGATTTGTGCGTCGAAATTGAGTTCAGCCTCATTGCCGCTGTAGTTGTAGTCCTCGCCCCATCCGGCGCTGACATCGTCATCGTAGGACTCCTCGGCCGGCGGGACGGGGGGCACGACGCCCGGTTGGTTGTCCGGGAAGGCCCCCTCCCCTTCTGTCGGCGGAGCCGGCGAAGGCGGGACGATCCCCAGCGGGTCCTCCACCGGGACTTCGATGGTCGAACCGTCCTGGGTGGTGATCGGCATTTGCACCGACGTGGCTTGGGAGGTGAATTCCACCGGTCCCATCACGCGTCCATCGTTGACAAATTCCGCCGGTTCACTGTGCATCAGGTCGTCGTCGAAGGCATGGCTGCGTGCCCAGGCCCGGCGGAGGGCCTCTTCATACGCTTCGGGACTCCAGGCCCCTTCGGCCAGATGAATGTTGTTATATTCGAGCAGCGTTCCCTTGCGGAATTGGATGTTGGTGATCGATTTGGTGTACTCGATGATGGCCGTATAGTACTGAATTTGGGCGCGGGCCAGACGCGTTTGGGCTTGGAGCAGCAAGTCCAGCGTCTTGGTGCCGACGGTATACTCCGCTTCAAAGGCTTGCAACTGCCGTTGGGCGGCGCGGCCTTGGTTAAAGTATGTTTGGGCGGTCTGGTAGTTGACATTCAGCGCTTGGAAAGCATCGGCCAACTCGTGGCTGATCTCGACTTCCTGTGTCGCCAGGACCGCGCGGGCTTGGGCCAAACGCAGTTCGGTATTGCGGACCTGGGCTAACGCACGCCGCAAACCGAGCGGCATGGCAAACTGGAATCCCAACTGCCAGCCGGTTTGGTCTCCTTGAGTCAAGCGCTCGTAGGCGCTTTGCAACCCTTGAGACGTCCCGGCACTGTCGTTGTCGTTGTCGCCGAACAGGTTGTCGCCGAACATATTGACTTTATAAGCGGAAACGAAATCCAATCGCGGGTTGGCCAGATTTTCGGCAGCCGTCAACTGCAGATCGAGGCTCTTGATATTCCACTTTTGACGACGCAATTCCGTACGGCGTGTAAGGGCTTCGGCCAGCGCGACGTACCAGTCGGGGACAAACTCGGCGGTGATCGGTTCATCGGACGGACGAATAATACGGCCGTCGTTAACGGGCAGTCCCAGCAGCCGCCGCAATTCGAGTTCCATGGAGAGAATGTTGTTGTGCTCGGTCTCGGCGCGGCCTTTGGCGTCGAAGTACTGTTCGAGTGCCTGGGCTTCGTCGGCCGCGCTGCCGCCGCGGGCCCCGATTTCAAACTTGGCGTAGACTTCGCGCCAGGTTCGCAACGCGCTGTTCCGGGCCACGGTTTCGGCATCGAAGCGGCGGTAGGCGAGATACAGGTTCCAATAGACGTCTTCGACTTGTTTGATGAGGTCGCGGACTTGGATTTCGAAGTCGGCGATCGTGATGTCGTTATTGATCCGCGCGATGACCACACCCTGACTGACGCCGCTTAGGCCCTCGATGTTTTCAGAGACCGGACCGGCGATGCGCGTAAACTCGACGCCCGACCCAGCCCACAACGGACGGCGGTACGCCACTTGGACGTTCCCGGTATAGACCGAGGGGAACAAGTTGCCGGGAGAGTTGTTGTAGTTGTAGTTCACCAAGTGCGACAGCGCGACCTGTCCGCCGTCGGCCTGAACTTTTCGCAACTCCGCCTGGAACTGTGCTGTGTCGGATTGCAGTGTCGCTCCATCGGGAATACCGCCGGCGAGGAACAGGTTGTTTTGGATTTGTTCGTCACGTCCCCAAACCATGCTGCTGGCGAAACTGGTGTCAAACTCGGCCAAAGCGGATTCCACACCGCGCGACCCGAAGAGGACGCCGGTCTCTTGAATCGCAGGGTCATAAACTGTGGCGGCGGTCTGCGGCGAGCGGACGATATTGCTGGTGGCCGTTCCGCTGGCGCTGCCGCCGTTTATGGCGCCGGCTCCGGTACGGTTTGAGGAGCGGACGATCTTATTATTCAATAGGGCCAGATGAATCGCCTCGGCCAGCGGCATTTCCCAGATTTCGTCGTGGTTGTGGTCGCGTATGTTGCGGGGCGGGTTGGCGAAGGTCGCAGCTTCGGGAGGCACCTCGCACGAATCGGGATAGGCGATTCGCTCGGCGTCGGCCCGGTAGTCTTCCAACTGAGCATCGCCCAGATAGGTCAGCGTGGGGTTGCTCGCGCAGCCTGGGAACAGGCAGCCGATCAATATCAAGCTGACAAATTGCCGGAATGATCGCTTTCGCATGGTGCGTCCTTGCCGCAAAGGTATCGATGTGGCTGCACTGGGACACCGCAGCTGCCGTGAAAATCGGGAGCGGCCCCGACAATCGCCGACAACGACGTTTTGAAATATCCCATTTGGTAGGGGAGCTAAACCCCTACGACGGTCAGCGGCGCAACTCTGGAAAAATCACTCCACACAACGGGCGCGTTAAAACCGTCATAAGCAGTATCGGCGCTCTAATCGTCAAACTTTGACTCTTTTGACCGAGGGACGACCGCAATATAGGGTCGGCCCAAGAGTTTTTTGACGACGATCGTCTCGCCCGCATCGTTGCCTTCGATCGCGTGACCGAGAAATTGCAGCGCATAACCGGTGATAAAGGCCCCCAGTGCCCATTGCCACTGATGGTGCACC
>CALFYU010000704.1 GCA_937952455.1 uncultured Planctomycetaceae bacterium | reverse complement strand
CTCAGCGCTATGAAGTTGTCCATGATGCTTGCGTCTCAGACCGTTGTGTTTGCTGGCCTCATCCTCGCGGCGGCGAGTGCGTCGCTGTGCGGCTGCGGCACGACGATTAGCCGCAATGCCACCGAACAATTGCTGGCGTCCGACGCCGTCGACCGTTCGGTGCGGGATATCGATTTTCGCGACCTGAAAGGTCAGAACATCTTTTTCGACACGACATACATCAAGAACGTCGCTTCAGTCGGGTTTGTGAATTCGGACTACATCATCAGTTCGCTGCGGCAGCAGATGTTGGCGGCCGATTGTCGGTTGAAGGAGTCACGGGAACAGGCCGATTTCATTGTCGAAGCTCGCGTCGGCGCGTTGGGAGCGGATCGCCACGAGATTGTGTGGGGGATTCCGGCCAACAACCTGCTGGGGACGGTTGCTTCGGCCGTACCGAATGCTCCAGCCACCGCGCCGCCCACGATTCCAGAAATCGCCTTTGCCAAAAAGGGGGATGAACTGGCGGTGGCCAAAATCGGCGTGTTCGCCTATCACAAGGAAACCGGCCGCCCGATCTGGCAATCGGGTATCAATCAGGCCAAGAGTACTGCCCGCAACACGACGGTGCTGGGAGTCGGGCCGTTCCAATCGGGGACGATTCACGAGGGAACCGAGTTCGCCGGTTCGAAGATTTCCCTGCCGCTGTTGGCCGGTGAGGAAGAGCAACAAGAATCTCCCGTCGTCCCTTACGCCGAAGAGGTGCATTTCAACGATCCGTCGGCCAATATCGCAATCGTCGATTCCGAGAAACCCGCCCCGTCATCCGGCGTCGAGCAGGTCGATGGACAAGCGCCCGCACCGGTTGAGGTCCCGCCCGATGACGCACAGTCACCGCAACCGCCGGATCTGCTGAAGGCTCCGCCGCCCGCGACGGATCCCGAAGCGAAACGCACGCGGCCGGCGAACAACGTGCTGCTAAACAAGCCGACCGCCTCCGGCTGGAATCCGCGTCCGCGATCACCCGTGCCGGCCGGTGATCAGTGAGCACGCCGGCCATGTGAGGTTCGTCCCACGTGGAAAAACGGCGCCGTCACGGTTTGGGAGCATCTGTTCTCGCAGGGGAACTCTCTTCTGGCAGGCGCTGTTTCAGCAACTCTTTCAATTCTTTGATCTCACCGCGCAGCTTCTGCAGTTCTTTCATCTGCTCCTTGAGTTCCCGCAGTTCCTGTTCGAGTTGTTGCAGACGTTGTTGATCGACGGGCACGGGCGCAGCAGCGACGACAGCGGCGTTGCGGGCATTCTCGCCGAAGGTGGAACTGGCTTCGACGTGCGTCGCCCAATGAATCTCACCGTCCCCGTCTCGCAAACCGACGGCGTCGATTTCGTTCCAACCGCGCACGGCCGGAGAGTCGATGTAGACCTTGATCTTTTTGATGGCGAAGTTGACCTTGAGCGGAATTTCCGAGACGCCGCGCGGTTTGTCGCGGGGAGTGGGGTCTTTCCCTTTCCAAACATTGACTTCCTCGCCGTCATCATTGATCGCCGACACTTTGTAGACGGCGCCGGGGTTATACGTCTCGTGAATGACGACGGCCTGTGGGCGGAGGAACTCTGCGTACTCACAAATGAGCCATTCCTGTTGGCCATCCGGGGTGGCGGAGGCCCAGGCGGTGACGATATCTCCGGATCCGGGCGTGTCCGGTTCCCCGGTGGCTTGTTCAGCGCTCCAGTCAGCCTTGGGGAGGCGCCCCACCAGTTCGGCCGGCTCTGCGGCGTGCAACGTTGCCGTGATAGAATAGACGACGAGACACGTCATCAACGCACAGGGTTTGAAAATTGCGATCTTCGACATGGAAGGGTCTCCCGTAATACATGAGCGCCCAGGAGCGAGAAAGCATCGATCAAGCGAATCGTTTCGGTTGGCGACGATGCTGTCTGCAGATTACCGCACGCCGTAACCTTCATCCAGTTTTTTTTGATTGTTGCCGGGGGATGACTGCGCTCATCAACCGACCGGGCGGTTTTCTCGGACGATTGGCAGGATAGGCAGGCTGGATGTCATTAAGCGGATAAGTATCGCACCGATTCTCGTTTACTCTGCCACGTCCTGCGGGAACCGTCTTGACGAAAAACTGCGAAAACCTTAGCATTCTCATAACAAGTTAAACGTGTGTTAATAGGCCGCGATGGTCCCATCTTACCCGTCGCGGGCAGGACCTCTGGCGGAACAGCTCTCATGATGAGAACTTTACCCGGTGGTACGGCAAACGGGCCTCTCATCACATCGACCGGCTCGTCCCCTCAGACGGTCCATGAGACGTAGCCCATGCTTTGCCATTTTGGCGCCAATTCACTGACGGTGCAGGCGCCGGCGAAGGTGAATTTGTTCTTAAAGGTACTGGGGCGGCGAACAGACGGATTTCACGAACTCGAAACATTGATGGTTCCGGTGGGATTGTATGACACACTCCTCCTGGAACAGACATCTTCTGAGCATATAGAGTTTTCGGTTCGCAGTTGCGGAAGGCCCGCTGGCGGCGAATCGGTTGTCAATCAACAAAGTGAAATACCGGAGGGACGCACGAATCTCGTGGTTCGCGCAGCGGAGGCGCTTCGCGAAGCGACGGGGAGTTCGGCGGGTGCCCGCATCGTCTTGCACAAGCGGATTCCAGCCGCCGCGGGTTTGGCGGGTGGATCGTCCGACGCCGCGGCCGCGCTGTTCGGCTTGAATCACCTTTGGCGATTGGGATTGCCGACCGCCGAATTGCACGTTTTCGCCGCGCAATTGGGTAGCGACGTTCCCTTTTTCCTGTCGTCGACGGCCGCGATTTGCCGGGGGCGGGGGGAAATCATCGAACCTGTCCGCTGCCTGCCTCGTCTGCATTTGGTGATCGTCCGCCCCCGGGAGGGATTAGCCACCGCGGAAGTTTTTCAGCATTGCAAACCGACAGAATCGCGCTGGTCGGCAAACGACTTGGCAAACACATTGGCGCGGGGAGATTTGGGACTTGCGGGACAACAACTTCACAATTGCTTGCTTGAGCCTGCTTCGACGCTGAGTGAAGACGTCAGACAACTGAGGAGGAGATTTGCCAAGCTGCCGGTCCTAGGACACATGATGTCAGGCAGCGGGACGAGCTATTTTGGAATTTGTGCCCACAGGAAGCACGCCAGGACGGTGGCGGCTCGTCTCCACGCGACGCGTATCGGAAGCGTGTTCACCGTCGAAAGCCGGCCCTAGGAGAGGAAGGAGATTGGCCGTGGAAATTACCGAAGTGCGGATTAAGCTGATGGATGATCCGCAAGAGCGACTTCAGGCCTTTTGTTCAATCACATTCGACTCCTGCTTCGTCATCCGTGACTTGAAAATCATCGAGGGCGCCAAAGGCTCGTTTGTGGCGATGCCCAGCCGCAAACTGACCGACCACTGCCCGCAGTGTAACACCAAGAATCATTTGCGGGCGTTGTATTGCAACCAGTGCGGCGCCAAGTTGCAGGAAGATCGGGCGTGCAAGGACGACGACGGCCGCGCCAAGCTATACGCCGACATCGCCCACCCCATCAATTCCCGCTGCCGCGAAATGATCCAATCCTGCGTTTTGGAAGCATTCGGCGAGGAAGTCGTGCGGGCCAAGGAGCCGGACTACGTCTGCCGTTATGACGATTACGGTGAGGACAGCTACGCCGCGTTGGCCGACGACCAGGACGAGTCACGCGACGAGTCGGTCAATCCTCAGCCCTCGCGGCGCCCCGCGGAGACGGGCGAATCGGGACGCGTGCACCGCATCGAATCGCGCGAGCAGGGCCTCGGTTCGCCGCACCAATCCCCGTCCGCGGCGCCCAATCACTCCCAGGCATCGGTCACACAAGCCGCGTCCGGGAACGAGGATGAAGGCTTCGGGGAAGGGATTCTCTAAGCGGAGCGGTGGAATCGGGGGTGCGTATGGAACCGGCGGGCAAACCGCCAAGGGCACGCCGCGCGCGTTCCGCGCGAATCACGCGATGGGGTGGTGCGGCTAGTCACTCGATGGGGGCCGGTCTTTCGATTTGTCGCCGAACTGTTGTGTGTGCAGACCCACCAGACGGGCGATCAGGATGGCGACATAGAGTTGTCCTAGCACCGCTTGCAGCCAGGCCAGCGTGCGGGCGATGTCCGACGTCGGCGCGATGTCGCCGTACCCCAACGTGGTCATGGTGACGAAGCTGAAATAACAAAACAGCGAAAACGCCGAGGACGTGTCGCCGGGCGAGTTTTCGACCCAGGAAACGTCGAATGCGAAGGCAAACGAGTCGGGATCGTTGAGATACACCAGCACGTACAAAAACGCCCAAGCGACGCCGGACAGCAAATAGACACAGACGGCCGCAAACATCTTTTCGGTATCGACCGGACCCGGGGCGAGTACTTTTTTGAGAATCAGCGCGGCCGTCGCCGTGAACGCAATGAATGCCAATAGATCGGCGATGGTGTTCGACATCAAATCGGCCGTTGACCCGCCGCTGAGGAAAATGCTCCAACCTTGCTCGTAAAGCATCGACCAGGTCGCCGCCAGAAAAGCGATCAGCACGAGCGCTGCCACAAGAACCGCGAGGCGTCGTTGGTCGCTGACTGCGAACACGCCCGCGAGTAAGTTCACGCTCAGCAATCCGTAGAAAAACAGGGGACCGAGCACGGACTGCCTCACGAACGGCGTGATGACGGCGAGCATAATTAAGGTCACAAACAGCATTTGAAACCGGCCGCGGTGGGCGGTCCGGATGACTCGGCCGGGGAATGATTCGCGCACGATCGTTGTCCTTCGAGGATCACCTGGTTTCCGGGCTTCCGCGCCGCAACAATCCGGCGCCGCTGGGCCCGAGCGTGTCGCCCAATTGAACGCCCCAGCGCGGGAAACTTCAATGCAGCAAGGCAATCTCTGAGAAAGTGGGAGAACGTTTGCTGCGCGTGTTTGGTGTTCGCGCAGTCCGGCAATGTTGCTATCAATGACGGAACACCACGCCGAGCGGCGTCTTTTAGGTCAACGGGCCAGAGCAATGCAGACTCCAATTTCTGGACGAAAACGACAAGTGGTTTCAAAACCCTCTGACGCGTCACGCCCACACTTGTATGACAGGTGCACGAACAGACGCAACCGGGTTTTGAAACTGGTTCTACTAAGCTGGCAAACGATTGGTGTGCGTACTAATCCGCGAACGGACTTTTCCGTTCGGAAAACGTCACGCGGCCGAAGCGATGCGGCGTGTGAAAGCTCGGTTCTGGCGTATCGGCCGGCGACCATTGGCTGTACTGCATGTTCGTATCGCCGCCGTGGCGGTTGAGGTTGAGGTTCCATTGCCACCCCGGCTGCGGCGGGGTGTGCGGCATGTAGTCGCGAAAGTTCTCCAACGGAATCGCCGCTTCCACGATCCAATAGCCGTCGGTATCGTCGTCGTCGTTGAGCGTGCCCACGTAAGTCCCGGCGACTTGGACGCCGGCCGCATCCCACTTTTCCGCCCGCGGCTGTTTGGGGCCGTTCGGTCGATGGTTGTCGACGTAGCCGCCGATGACGTTCCACTCGACGTTGAAATAAACGTTCGGCTTTTCCGGATTGGGCGCGAACATCACCTCGAAACAATCATCCTCGGCAATCGGCCCGTCATGTTGTTTATGCCGAGCGGTGATGTGCGCGTCCTGGCAAATGTGCCCGACATACAGGTATTGATCGTCCCACAGCATTTTGGCGACCGTCTGTTCCTTACGGCCCGATTTGTACCAGGTCAAGTAAAACGGCCCCATGGAAGGAGCGGCCACCCAGGCCGGTTCATCAAGCTTGCCGTCGAGTTTGATCGGTGTCGCCGCCCGGCGTATTTCGTACGAGGGGGGCTGAAACGCCGCGGGCGTCTCATCGGCGGATGCACATAGCGACCACAAGACGACAACGCTCGGGCAGATTACGAAAATTCGAAACATCTCACGCTCGCTGCAAAAATTGGAATACGCAGGTCACCTTAGTGTATCGAGATTTGTGCACGCGCCAAATCCGGCGGGGGTTGGAGGTCTTTGACAATTGTTTCGAAAAGCGATGGTGGGAGCGTCGCAAGCGATTGCAGCAGTCGCCGCAAACCTGCAACGTCTGGTAGAACGGACAGATTACGCGTAGATATCATTTCTCTGCGGTCCTCCGCGGACTCTGCGGTAAATCTAATTGCCGCCCAATCGCCGCAAGATCGCTGCACCGACGACCATCGCCGTTTCGTCCGTCAGATGCAGCGGTTGGATCACGAGCACTTCTTCGCGGAGTTTTCCGTGGCCGACGTAAATCGGAGGGGTGCCGGTGCGGAGTTCGCGGCAGACGTCGAAGGCCGTTTTCCCGGCGGCGCGCTCGTCGATTTCGATTTCCAGGCGCGGTGACGATTCGCCGTTTTGTTGTTCGATCAGCCGGCAAACACATGGGGCATCCGCCAAGGCCTCGGTGATGGTCTGCAGTCGGCGGTGTTCGCCGACCAATAATTCGTCGTACGCGCCCGACGTGAACAGATCGAGCGCCGTCAGCAGAGCGGCGATCTCCTCTTTGGAGACCTTGTACCCCCGGCCAAAGCCGTGGCGGGGCACGCCGGGCAATATGTCGCGGTCGATCAAATCGGCCGGCGGGTTCCACAGTTCGGGATGGTCGTCCATGTCAAGAAACTGCAGCGCCGCTGCACGAATCAGATCGCTCCGTCCGGCGAGAATGCCGGTCGACTGCGGACCGCGGATCGCCTTGCCGCCGCTGAAGGCGACCAGATCGGCGCCCGCGGCGATCAGCGACTTGAGGTTGT
>CALFYU010000703.1 GCA_937952455.1 uncultured Planctomycetaceae bacterium | reverse complement strand
GGGCTTTCGTGTCACTGTCCGTGGCGGTACGGGACAAAGAGAACTTTTCGTCGACCGCGTCATCGCCAACGTCGGCTATCATCCGGATCGGGACTTGTACTCCGAACTGCAGATGCACGAATGTTATGCCACCTCCGGACCGATCAAACTGGCGGCGGCGCTATTGGGGGAGACGTCATCGGATTGCCTGAAGCAATCGCGCGCCGGTGCGGAGACGTTGCGCAATCCCGAGCCGGGGTTCTTCATCCTGGGCGCGAAAAGTTACGGCCGCGATTCGCGGTTTGTAATCCGCACCGGGTTACAGCAAATTGTCGACGTCTATCGTGTGATCGCCGCGGATGGTGAACCGGCGCCGGTGCGGATACGAGAGCAGGGGGCGCAACAACAACAATGAGCACGTCAACAGAGAGTCCCGCGATTGAGCTGCAGGCCCTGGATGAACTTTGGTTTCAGGTGTCAGGCACGCTCTGTAACTTAGAGTGCACGCATTGTTTCATCAGTTGCAGCCCGCACAACGATAGCTTTGGTTATCTCTCGCTGGGCGAAGTCGAGCGGCGGCTGGAGGAATCCGTTCCCTTCGGCGTCAAAGAGTATTACTTCACCGGTGGGGAACCGTTTCTCAACAAAGAATTGGTTCCGATGCTCGCGGCCACTTTGGAATATGGTCCCGCAACGGTGTTGACAAACGCCACTGTCCTCAAGCCGCAGTGGCTGCGCGAACTGCGGGCGGCGGAAGAGCGGTCGCTGTACAGTCTGGAGTTCCGCGTCTCGATCGACGGCCCGTCGGCCGAGATGAACGATCCCATTCGGGGCGAACGGACCTTTGAGCGGGCGATGCAGGGAGTGCAGTTGTTGGTCGAGCACGGCTTCTTGCCAATTATTACCATGACCCGCACTTGGGATGAAGCGGATGACGTCACGATCCTCGATCAGTTCCGCGATGTACTTCGCGGCCGAGGATACACGCGGCCGCGACTCAAAGTTCTGCCGCGATTGCAAATCGGCGCCGAAGCCCAGCGGACGCAGGGGTACGCCGATCACGACGTCGTCACGCACGAGATGCTCCGCGATTACGATCAAAGTCAATTGATCTGTGCGCACAGCCGCGTGGTCACGGATCGGGGCATTTACGTCTGTCCGATTCTGCTCGACTCGCCCGCGGCGCTGATGGGTGACACTTTGAATGAAGCGACGGCGCCGTTCGCGCTGCAGCGCGGCGCCTGCTACACCTGTTATCAATACGGCGCGATCTGCACGAATCCGTCGTCGCACGTCGTCGAACAACAGCGGGGCGGGGAAAACGATCTTTAGTTTAGGACGACCAATTTGGGGTTGGGAGAAGGGGTACCACTGGCGGCTCGCCCGCCAGTGTTCGTTGTGAATTCGCTTTGTGACCACTTCATGTCCAACGACGTGCGCACTGGCGGGCGAGCCGCCAGTGGCATCCGGCGATTCAGACATTTTTTAAATAAGGGCTGACGTGCACTTCGCGGTGTTCGGGGGTTTGTACAACAACTATCTCGCGCTGCAAGCGGCGATTGATGATGCTTGCCGCGCGGGAGCGGAGGCGCTCTATTGCCTCGGAGACATGGGCGCGTTCGGGCCGTATCCCGATCGGGTGTTTCCGTTGCTGCGCGACCATCGCGTGATTTGCATCCAAGGCAATTACGACAACAGCATCGGCAACGGTCTGGCCGATTGCCAGTGCGGCTACACCGACCCCCGCGACAACTATTTCGCCAAGTTGAGTTACGACTACACATACGCAAACACGTCGATGGAGAACCGCCGCTGGCTGCGGGACTTGCCAAGCGAGCATCGCATGGAAATCGACGGCGCGCGTTTTCTGATGTGTCACGGCAGCCCGCGGAAGACTAATGAGTTCCTCTGGGAGTCGACGACCAGCACGCAGTTTCTCGAAAAGCTGGCAGATGATTTCGGCGCGGACGTGATCCTGGCGACGCACACGGGGATTCATTGGCGGCGCGAATTGAGCGGCGGGCGACAGTTTGCCAACGTCGGTGTGCTCGGGCGGCCGGAGAACGACGGGCGGAACGTGGTGTGGTACGCGCTGATCCGTACCGGCCGTGACGTCGCGGGCGCGGGCATTGACATTCAGTTCGTTCCGCTGGAGTATGACCACCAGCGGCTGGCACGCGAGATGCGCGATGAGAGTCTGCCGGAGGAATTTGTAACGACGATTTTGACCGGTTGGTGGACGACCTGTTTGGAGGTTTTACCAAGCAAGGAGCGTCGTCGCGGGCAGTTTTGAAACGAGAGAGGATGGTCCCATTGAGAGCGGTTGTCCAGCGGGTCTCCCGCGCCCAAGTCACGGTCGACGGAGAAATCACGGGCCGGATCGGCCGCGGCTATCTGGTGCTGTTGGGGGTCGCCGACGACGACGGCCAGGACGACGCCATCTATCTCGCCGCCAAGATCGCCGGGCTGCGGATCTTTGAAGATGGGGCGGGCAAGATGAACCGGTCGCTGGCCGACGTCGGCGGCGGGATGCTGGTCGTCAGCCAGTTCACGCTGTTAGGCGATTGCCGCAAAGGCCGGCGGCCCAGTTTCGTCGCCGCCGCGCGTCCGGAGTTGGCCAACCGGCTTTACGAAAGTTTTGTGGCCGAGGTCCGCGGCCTGGGCATTGAGACGGCCACCGGCCGGTTTCAAGAGCAGATGCAAGTCGAGCTGATTAACGACGGACCGGTGACAATTCTCGTCGACAGCCGCAAACAATTCTGAGCGCGGCAGGGGAGCACGCGCGCACAAAAAACAACGTCCGCGTCAGCGGGCCAGCGCTCAGGAAACCCCTGAAAAACAGGGGTTTTAATGTATCGTTAATGAAACATAACGGACATTATCGGACGTTGCGGATATGCTGAAATCCCAGCGATTTTCATTGGGATGCTCCCCGCACCGGCGACCGTTTAGTGTTCAGCATCCGTCGTGGATTGGTCGATGGCGATCACCGGGGGCTCTTCAAACACGCCGATGCGGCGGAACTTCTGATAGCGCCGCTCGAGCAGTTCGTCCGGCGGGATCCCCTCGAGCTGTTTGAGGCTTTCGCTGAGGCTGGCCTTGAGGGCCATCGCCATGCGGCGGTGATTGCGGTGGGCACCCCCCAGCGGCTCGGGAATCACCTCATCGACCACGCCCAGACGCAGCAGATCGGCGGAGGTGAACTTCAGCGCCCGGGCGGCCTTGTCGGCGTGTTTGACGTGCTTCCACAAAATGCCGGCACAGCCCTCGGGGCTGATGACCGAATAGTAGGCGTGTTGCAGGACGGCCACGTGGTCAGCGATGCCGATCCCCAGCGCGCCGCCGGATCCCCCCTCCCCGAGCACGACCGCCGTGATCGGGGTCGGAATTCGGGACATTTCGCGCAGGTTGTAGGCGATGTTGTAGGCCTGGCCGCGCTCCTCGGCGCCGATGCCGGGATAGGCCCCAGGGGTGTCGATGAAACAGACCACCGGCAGGTGGTACTTGGCCGCCATCTGCATCCGGGCCAGCGCCTTTCGGTAGCCTTCGGGGTGCGCGCAGCCGTAATGGCATTCGCCCCGCTCCTGAATCGTGCGGCCCTTTTGTTGACCGACGAGCATGATCTTGCGACCGTTGAGTTTGGCCAAGCCGGTGATGATCGCCCGATCGTCGCCAAACGCGCGGTCGCCGTGAAGCTCGACGAACTCGTCGAACACCAGTTCGATGTAATCCGGCGTTTGAGGCCGGCCAGCCTGTCGGGCGACCTGCACCGTTTCCCAGGCATCGAGGTTGTCGAAGATCTCACGCGTCTGCCGCGTAATCTCCAGCTTCAATTGGCGGATCTGTTCCTCATGTTCGGGAGTCGAATTCTCCTGGGCCGTGAGATCCGCCAGTTGTTTTTCCAGTTGTTGAATCGGCCGCTCGAATGGGAGCGGTTGATATGTCGCCATCGCTGAGTCTTGTTTGCGAGAATGGATTGTGGCATGGCGGCGAACTGCCGCACGTCACAGATCGTCGCGACTTCCACTCCGCAGGTCAAGCAAGCCGCCGGATTCGAAGCGTCGCCGCTAAAGCGACTCGCCATTGCCCCTCCGGTCTATACGTCCGGCAGCGACTTGAAGATATCATCCATGTCGTTGATGTTCATGATCGTTCCTTCGGATTCTTTCGAGGCGGGCTTGGCGTCAGCCTTCTTCTCGCGAGCCGGTGCCGGAGGTTGCGTTGTCGTCGGCTGTTGAGACGGTTGTTGTGCGGCGGGAGGTGCTGGCGCCGGCGGTTGGCCTGCGCCCGGAGGCGGGGGCATCTGCGGGTGCGGCATACCTGGCGGTGGATACATTTGGTTCTGCATCGCTTGTTGATACATCAGTTGCTGATAGTAGGCCTGCTGTTGTTGCAGCATCTGCTGATGCAATGCCATCTGTTCGGGCGTCATGGCGTGCATCGGCATCCCCGGCTGCGGGAATTGTTGCGGCGGCGCCGGCGGCTGCGGTTGTGCCTGCGGCGGAGCGGCCGGCGGAGCAGCAGGCGGAGCAGCTGGAGGTTCCGGTTTGATGGCCTTGGGCGGGAGCTTGGCTTTCGTTTGACGCGGCGCCTTCACGGCGTTGGGGTCCTTCTTGCGGGCCTCGGTCCGCATGGCGTCCAGTCGGCTATCGACGCGCGCGGCGATTCCGTCGTCCTGCTCGCGGAGCAGGTCTTGCTGTTTCTCGTCGTCGGTCTTTTCGGCTTCCTCTTTGATGGCTTCTTTAAAAATCTTTACGTTGCGGAATTCGGAGAGGAACTCGTCGATGCTGCTTTGGCGATTCTTGGGTGACTTCGCCAGCATCTTCAGGACGATCTGATCCATTTCGGGAGTGATGTTTTTGTTGAAGTCCGATGGCGGCGGCGGCGCAGTTTTCAAGTGATCCAACAATAGTTGATCGGGATGCGACGAACGAAACGGCGGACGCCCGGCCAAGACCTCGTACAGCGTGATCCCCAGGCTGTATAAATCGGTCAGAGGCGACAGTGGCAAATTGCGGATCTGCTCAGGGGCCATATAGGTCCGTGTGCCGCGGACCGGCCCTTTCTTTTTGCGATTGACCATCTGGCCCAGCGATCCGGCCGGCTTGGCTGCCAGCGAAAAATCGATCAACCGCACTTCCGACGATTTGTTGATCAAAATGTTCTCGGGTTTGACGTCCTTGTGGATCCAGCCCTTGCCGTGCATATGCGCCAGCGCCTGTGCCGTGAGTTCGATCAGTTTTCGCACTCGCAGCATGAGCGCCTTCGGATCATTCACCAATTGGCTCTTCGCGTTCGGTGCGCGGAACAGCTCCATGACGATATACGCGTCACGGCGGTTGACGACGAAATCGAATACCCGAATGATGTTGGGGTGATCGAGCGATTTCGCGACCTTGGCTTCGTACTTCAACGTCGCTTTGTGTTCCTTGTCCCGGTACGCTTCGGCGAGCAGAATTTTAAGCGCAACCACCCGCGAGGAGGAAACGTCGGTCGCCTCATAGACTTGGCTATGTCGCCCCTGGGACAGGCAGTTCGCCAATTTATAA
>CALFYU010000702.1 GCA_937952455.1 uncultured Planctomycetaceae bacterium | reverse complement strand
CGTTGCGGACCGCCAATGCCTCGGTGAACCAGTGGGGAATGTTGAAGTTCGTCTCTTGCAGCGTAATGATGTGCACGACTTCGTGCCGCAGCACGCGAGCCCAATTGTATTGTTGATCGACCGCCGTGGGGGAGGCCATGGCGACGATCAAACCGGTGGACGCCCCAATCGTCTGAATCCACGGCAAGCCGACCATCCGCGCGCTGAACCATTGATGCGCCGAGAGCCCTTTGGCTTTGTTGTAGACTTCAAAATGCGTCCGGGCCGGCGGTTCGTAACCGAACTGTTTGACCAGCTTGCCGTACTCCTCCTCGAGATATTCGGCCATGTACCGCCCGAGTACCTTGTCGAACTCCGAGTCGACGCGGATCACAAAATGGTCGGTGGTGATCGTTTCGTAGCCGGATAAGACCTTAATCACCTTCCGCATGTTGCTGACGCGCACGTGATAGGGATCGAGGTCGAAGGCCTTGTCCAGAATCGTACCCGCTTCCTCCACGCGGCCAATCTGCATGTAGAGCATGCCCAGCTCGGTTTGAGGCTCGGACAACATCGGCATGCGGTCCGTGGCAAATTTGAAACAACGTTCGGCCAGCGCGAATTTTCGCTGCGACGCCAACTGCCGGCCCAACACCGTAAAAAACTCGCCGGGCCGAGGATTGACGGCGGCCAACTCGATGATCAATTGAGCAAACCGGCTGTCCCCCGCCGGATCAGCAGGTTTGTCAGCGTCGAACATAGCCAACAATTGTTCGAGCGCCGCATCCGTCGGCGGACCGTCCAAGAGCAAATAACAGGCTGCCACCCGCCCCAGTGTGCCCTGATCACGGGGATTGACCTGCAGCGCTTTTTCGAGCGTTGCCAGGGCCTCGGTGATTTGGCCTTCGCCGAATTGCACGTCCGCTTGGACCTGCAGCGCGACAATGTGCTTCGGATTGATCTGCAGAGCGCGCTCGGCGAATTCCCCCGCTTCTTTCAATTCGTGATCCTGCTCCGCTGCACGGGCCATGGCGGCGTAGACGTCCGCCGAGCGGGGATTGATGGCCAACGCACTGCGAAATTCCGGGACCGCCTGACCGCGGTTGTATTTTTCCAGCAACAAACTGCCGGAGAACTCAAAGGCCTGCCAATAGTTCTTGTCAGCGGCCAATGCGTCGGGACAGAGTGTGTTGACGACGAAGCTGAAGATTTGCGAAACGCTGTTCCAGCGTGCGTACCGGGCGGCGCCGCGGGCGACCAGCATCAACGTCTCGGCATCTTCGGGCTGCGCACGGTTGTAATATTGCACAAACCAGCGATACGCCTCGTCCGCTTCGTCGATTCTTCCGGTTTCCGTGAGCAGGTCGGCATGCACGATGTGCGCGGTGGGCGAATTCTCGTTGAGCTTCAGCGCTTTGTCGACCGCTTCCGCGGCCTCTTTGAACCGGCCCTGTCGAAATTCGAGTTCCGCCAACCGCGCCCAGACCTCGGCCTCATCCGGGAACGCTTCCGTGGCGGCCTTCATGGTTGCCGTTGCCTCGTCCCATTTTCCTTCGGACTCAAAACAGTGGCTGCGCCCCATTGCGATCTGCGGTGAAGGTCCGTCCGCTTTGAGGATCGCATCATACGCTTCCAGCGCTTCGGCATATCGCCCCTTCTGCCAGTGCTCGCGGGCCGCATCGACCCCTTTCGGGACGTCGGCCGCCAAGCCGCTCGATACGGACCATCCCCACGCGGCGAAGATTCCCAACAGAAGGTAACGCATAGCGATTCTCACCTCTTTCCCAGGTCATGGCAAGTGCCCGCCATCCCTATTTTACGAGATCTGACCGTAAATCAACTACCGGCAAGCTTGTACGGCCAAAATGAACCTTGCGGCAAATTGCGGGGACGAACTATGATCCGCGCGCCTCAACACCGGCCTGCGGATCCAGGGTGCCCACGGATGTCCCTCGCACAATTGGCGTCGATCGACGCCCGACGAATTTGCATCATTAAGCCCAGCGCTTTGGGCGATATCGTGCAATCCCTACCGCTATTAGGCCCGCTCCGTGCGCGTTTTCCCGAGGCCCAAATCAGCTGGGTCGCCAATCGCGGACTGAGCGGCCTGCTGGCCGACCATCCCGACCTCAGCGACGTCATCCCCTTCGACCGGCAAGGGGGACTCCGGCAGGGGTGGCGACTCCTTCGACAATTGCGGGCCGCCAGGTTTGACATGGTCATCGACCTGCAAGGACTGCTTCGCACGGGCATCATGTGTGCGGTGACCCGCGCACCGTTGCGGATTGGTTTGCAAACGGCCCGCGAAGGGGCCGGTTTTTCATACAACGTGACGCTGGCTGACACGGGCCGGGACATGCCTGCGTACGCCCGCTACTGGCGGGTGGCCGAAGCCTTCGGTGTGGGGGCCCATCCGCGGAAATTGCAATTGCCGATTGCTGATGCAGACGTTTCCGCCGCCGCGCGGTTGTTGGACGGTCTACCGCGGCCGTTGATTGCCGTGCATCCCGGGGCGCAATGGATCACCAAACGTTGGCCGACCGAGAGTTTCGCCCACGTCGCGTCCGCTGTTATGGCGGGCTACTCCGCCGGCGTCGTCGTGCTGGGCAGCGGCGATGAGATGGAGTTGGCTGGCGACGTCGTGAGCCGCATCGAGGATCTGCAAGGCAGCGACCGTCACGTACGCAATCTGGCCGGGCAAACCTCGCTCAAACAATTGGCCGCCGTCGTGCGGTCGGTCGACCTGGTCCTCTCCAATGACTCCGGTCCGATGCATTTGGCGGCCGAATTGGGGACGCCAGTCGTGGGGGTGTTTACGTGCACCGATCCGTCTCGTTCCGGTCCGCCGGTCGGAGAACACGTATTGGTGGCCAGTCGCGTCGCCTGTGCCGGCAGTTATCAAAAAACCTGCCCGCATCACGGTTCCGAACAGATGGCCTGTCTGCGAGAATTGTCGCCGCAGCGCGTGTTGAACGCCGTGCGGACGGTGATTGAGCGGAACGACTCGCACGCGCGTCTCGCCTGAACGACTTCTGAGGGGCGCGGATCATGGAACCGACAACGGTGGGCCGACACGCCCGCGAAATCTGGCAAGCGGGCGTCGATGCTGTCCGTTCGGAACACTTGATACACAACGCCGTCGATTTCGATGGGGACAAACTGACGATTTGCGGCGATCAATTCTTTCTGTCGGACATTGGACGTATCGCCGTTGTCGGCTGCGGCAAGGCGGGCGCCGGTATGGCGGCGGCGCTGGAGGAGATCCTGGGCGATGATCTGCTCGACGAAAAGGTCACGGGCTGGGTCAACGTCCCGGCTGATTGCGTGCGGCCGCTGCATAAGATTCACCTGCATGCGGCCCGGCCTGCCGGCATGAATGAGCCGACCGAGGAGGGAGTCGCCGGTGCGAATCGCATCCTGGAGATCGTCGAAAACCTCGGTCCCCTCGATCTGTGTCTCGTGTTGATTTCCGGCGGCGGCAGTGCGCTGTTGCCGGCGCCGGTGGCCGAGATATCGCTGGCCGACAAACAGAATGTGACCCGTTTTCTGATGCATGCCGGCGCGACGATTGGTGAACTCAACACGGTCCGCAAACAGTTATCGCGGATCAAAGGGGGCGGACTGGTGCGGCATTGCCGGGCCGGACGGACCATTGCGTTGATTATTTCCGACGTGATCGGCGATCCGCTGGACATCATTGCCTCGGGACCGACTGTTGTCGACGATTCCACCCCGGCCGACGCCCTGGCAGTGTTGCAACGCCACGCCGCTGCCCCGCCGGAGGTGCCGCAAGCCATTTTTGATTATCTTGCCGGGCAGGAGGCAACTCCAACTGTCGCGGCTCCGCTTTCTACGACAGTGACCAATCAGATTATCGGCAACAACCGCGTGGCTGTTGCGGCTGCGGCCGAGAGGGCGCGGGCGTTGGGATATGCCGTGCATGATCTCGGTTCGGACTATGCCGGCGAGGCGAATGCGTGCGGAGTCGAACTGGCAAAACTGTGCTGCGCGATTCGCGATAACCATCGGCCATTGCCTCCGCCGGTCTGCGTGATCAGCGGGGGGGAACCGGTGGTGCATGTCGTACCCACCGACAAACCGCGCCGCGGCGGCCGCAATCAGCAGTTGGTGTTGGCCGCACTGGAGGCGCTGTGGGACGTCGAACTCTCGCAGATCGCCCTCCTCTCGGGAGGCACGGACGGTGAGGACGGCCCGACCGATGCCGCCGGCGCGTGGATTGATGCGAAGGTTCTCGGTTCGGCGCGAGAGAAAGGGCTTGATCCGCACGCTTACCTGGCGATCAACGACGCCTACACGTTCTTCGAGACCTGCGGTGGGTTGATTAAGACCGGGCCGACGCATACCAACGTGATGGATTTGCGGGTGGCGGTGGTTTCGTAAATCTCACCAGCCACGATGGCCGTACGCCTGCAACTGTTGGTAACTCGACGCGGCCAGCGACGCCATCAGGATGCCGATAAACCATTGGTGGTTGATCAAGAAATACGCCGCCATGCCTCCGCCGGTAATCATCGAGAGTTTCAGCGATTCCGAAATGCCGCCGCTTCTTTTGAACCACGTGAACAGCGAGCGGCTGACCTGCCCGCCGTCGAGTGGATAAACCGGAAGCAAATTGAGTAGCCCCCAATAAAGATTGATCCACTTCAGGAAATAAATGGCGACAAACACGGCCGGTTGCAGCAGCAAGACACTTTGCGTCTGGTGTAGGTAAAAGTCGATGCCCCACACGACGCCGTACAACGCGAACCCCGCACCGGGCCCGGCCAACGAAATCAGGATGGACCGCGCCGGCGAATACCCGTACGTCGGTTCGAAAATCGCCAGGCCACCGAAGTGATACAACACGATCCGCGGGGGCCAGCCGTAGGCCATTGCCAGGGTGGCGTGCCCCAACTCATGGATCAGCACCGACACAAAGATGCAGGCGATTCCCACGGCGACAAGCTCCAATCGTCCGCCGACCCCATCCCACACGATAAACGCAGCCAATAGCCAAAAAAACGGGTGCACGCGGACGGGAATCCCGAAGATCGTAAACCGCAGGTCGTATTCGGTCGGTGCCACGTCGCCCAGCATGAGATTCCTCGCAGCGCTCCGCAAACGGATTCTTGATTGGTCGGGCGCTTTTTAATGGGGATCACTTCATTGCACAAGTCAGATCAAGGCGATGGATGCCCAACCGGGCTGCCCGGTGAGGGCGAAAATCGTTGCGGCGGCCGTTCACAACCCGGTCTGGTTTTTGGCGTTGAGCATTGACCCGTGGGGGGGGACTGTTACGATATTTCGTTGTGATCGGCGGGCTGCACAAGATTTGACCGGCCCTACCTTGACCGGTACGTCGGTCTGCTGCGGGGCTACCCCGCGGAAGCGGCATTGGTTCACATTCGACCGTGAATCGCGACACACGTGGATCGTCACGTGAGTCGCGATTCGCCACAGGAAGCAGTTGTTACACCCGCCGATCACAACTATTTATGGAGCGGCTGAATCGTCTTGAATACTCACGTTCAACGATTTAATGGACACGCGTTATCGACCGCTGCCACGATCCGTTGCCGGCGGCTATCGATTGCGAACTTCCTATCGTATTGAGAACCCCTTTCATATCTCGGTCGTGCTTGCCGCACCGGCAGACACCTATCAACGCGATGCATCCCAGGGTTTTGAATCTCGTTCAAGCAGGCCAGCATCTAACTGGCGTTGCCGCCGCGATCCGGCAACGGCGAGACGTTCTTCGACCGGGCCGGTATTTTGCGGACATCAAAGCACGTGTTGTCCGCACCGGAAAGACGTTTGGGCGGCGTAGTTGCTTATGAGTTTCTTCGATTCGCTCCTCCGCTGGCTCGGACTGAAATCATCGCCTCCGGCCGGCAAACCTCGCAGCGGCAAACCGCGCCGGCGTCGCCGACGGATCGGTCACGTGTATCTCGCGCCGCTTCGGCGCCGCAACGGCCATCATGCGAACAAGCGTCCCTGCGAGAATGACTCGGCCAATGACGAATCACCCCAGCGGCCGTATCGCTTTGCGCGATTTGGCGGTTACGGCGGATATCTCGATCTCAGCCGCGATGTCGATCCAGGTCGGCTCGCGCGTTTTGGATTGCCCGAACTAAGTACACCGTCCGACATCGCCGATTGGCTGGAGGTTCCCGGCGGTCGGTTGGCGTGGCTTGTGCATCGTTTTGACGACGGCGGACGTGCGGCACATGTCGCACAGGCGCACTATCATTACACCTGGCTCAAAAAACGCAGCGGAGGATACCGACTCGTTGAAGCGCCCAAACCGAAACTCAAGGAGGTCCAGCGCAAGATCCTCCGCGAAATCTTGGACCGCATCCCCTTAAGTGATGCGGCGCATGGCTTCGTCCCCGGCCGGTCGATTGTGAGTAACGCCCGGCAGCATGTGGGACAGCAGGTGATCGTGAAGTTTGATCTGGAGAATTTTTACGCCAACGTCAGTTTTTCGCGGGTGGTGGCCATTTTTCGCAGCGTAGGCTATTCCAGGGACGCAGCGATTTGGTTGGGACGGCTGACGACGGCGTTGCCGCCCGACGGACTTGCTACCCCCGGCGGCGACCGCAGCGTCCTGTCGCCGTATTTGTCGCGTCACTTACCGCAGGGAGCCCCCACGTCTCCGGCGTTGGCGAATCTTTCCTGCTACTCGCTGGACGTTCGTCTGAGCGGAATGGCCCGCGCCTTCGGTGCGGCCTACACGCGCTACGCCGACGACCTCACGTTTTCCGGTGATCAGCATTTGATCGACAGCCTGAACGTCTTCATTCCGCTGGTGACCAAGATCGTGCGATCGGAGCGGTTTGTCGTGCACCGGGGTAAACGCAAGGTGGTTCGCGACAACCAGCGTCAGCGCGTGACCGGCGTAGTCGTGAATGAGCGGGTGAACGTCTGCCGCAAAGATTACGACCGGCTGAAAGCCATCCTGACGAACTGCGTCCGGCACGGCGCGTCGACGCAGAATCGCGAACAGCGTGCGGACTTCGCGGCGCATCTGCGGGGACGCATCAGCCACGTGCAGAGCCTCAATCCGGATCGCGGCCAAAAACTGCAAGCGATCTATGACCGCATTGACTGGCAGCGGTGACGGTCGGTCGACGAAACCTGGCGCCGGTTTCACGGTTGGCTAATTTAGCAGCGTGTTTGCGCGTCGTCATAAAAACGCGGGGAGGGGAAGCCGTTCCCCTCGGGTCCGCCATCAAAAGGATCTCGCCATCAAAATGAGGGCGCCGCATCGCCCAAGGGCGATTTGGAAACCGGCGCGCATTCCTTGCGGCGCCGGTTTTCTGTGCCGACCTGTTGCCCAAAAGAAAACAGGGCGGCAAAAGGAGAGGGGATCCTACCATGCCCGTAGTGGACACCGAACTTGACTGCATCCGTTACACGATCGCCTCTCGCGTGTCCCGTTTTATCGAATGCGAATGCAAAGTCAAGTTACCGAATTTACCAAACGAAGATTTCAAAAACTTGTTTCGACGCCGCGCCGCGCAATCGATAAGAGCGATCGCGTTGTAAGTGATGATGGCGTCATGAACTTTGCTGCCGCGCGTGCGCAATTTTTCGCAGGGGTAAGATTTTTCGAAGAAAAATTTTACCATCGCACCGTAACATGATTCCGAATTTGAGCACGGCGACGGTCGTTGGTAACCTGTTCGTTTTGTTCAATATCGATAAAACCCGTGTCCCGTTTTGCGACCGAGGCGGCCCGCATCGACCAACCGTGCCAAGAGCGGACAGGGACGATACTTGGGGTCCCCCAATTCTTCGAACAGAACTTTCGAAATAAACAAACAGACGTCCAACCCGATCAAATCCGCCAGTTCCAACGGTCCCATG
>CALFYU010000701.1 GCA_937952455.1 uncultured Planctomycetaceae bacterium | reverse complement strand
CCGCCGTGATTCAGATCCTTTGCGGCGGCTGCCCGAGCCACATCGACATGTATGACCTGAAGCCGCACGCTCCGGCGGAGATTCGCGGCGAATTTCACGAGATTCCCACAAACGTCGCCGGCTACCGCATCAGCGATCAACTTCCGCTGCAGGCGCGGGTCATGGACAAAATGGCCATTATCCGCTCGGTCGCGCACACCACACCCGCGCACGGCATTGCTTCACAGTGGATACTGACCGGCCATGACCCGGGACGCGTGACCAAGGACAATATTTATCCCGCCTGCGGGTCGATTGTGTCGAAGTTGCGCGGGCCGCATCGACCGGGCATGCCCGCCTATATCGCTGTGCCCCGCTCGGTCTCGTTTGGGTCGGCGGCGTATTTGGGGGCGGCGTATAATCCCTTTACGACGGACGTCGATCCGGTCGCTGAGGACTTTCACGTCAAGAACCTCACACCGGTTCCCGGCATCACGGTCGATCGTGTAGGCAGCCGGCGGGACTTGCTGACGCGGCTGGATGCCATGCGCCGCGACGTCGACCTGCACGGGGACTTGCGGGGGATGGATGACTTCAATCGCGAAGCCGTCGATCTGATCACCAGCGACCAGGCGGCCAAGGCGTTCGATATTCAGAGCGAAGATCCCAAGCTGCGAGAGAAATACGGCCATACCTTCATCGGCCAGAATTGTCTACTGGCGCGGCGGCTGGTGGAAGCGGGCGTGTCCTATGTGACGTGCCTGTCCGGCGGCGGTTGGGATACGCATCAGAACAATTTCAGTCGGCTTAAGAACGAGACGCTCCCCCGCTACGACCGCGCCGTCGCCGCGTTGATCGAAGACATCTACGATCGGGGGCTGGACAAGCAGGTGTTGGTGATGGTATTCGGCGAGTTTGGCCGCACTCCTCGCGTGAACAAAGACGCCGGCCGTGACCACTGGCCCGGAGCGATGTCGATGCTGCTCTCCGGTGGGGGATTGAAAGTGGGGCAGATGATCGGCGAAACCGATTCCAAAGCCGCCTATCCCATCAGCGATCCCTACACCCCCGGCAATGTATTGTCGACGATGTACGGATTCATGGGGATCGATGACACGCATCATTTCTATGACGACAACAACCGCCCAATCCCGATCCTGAACGACGGCGGGCCGATCGCGGAATTGTTGTGAGGCTCCGGGGCCAAACGTTTTCCCGGCACACTCAGTGTGGGCAGAAGGCGATTCCGCACACGGGAATTATTTTGCGTTTTCCCAACCGATCTGCGAAGCTGGCCGGTGTTCGTGGGACAGCCATCCGGCGAGTATTCCTTTTTTCGCGCATAGAACCAGTTTCAAGACCCGATTGCCCCCGTTCGTGAAACGGTCATTCCAGTGTGGAGGTAACGCGTCCGAGGGTTTTGAAACCACCTGTAGTATCAAGGAGTGCGACACATGAAGCTATTTGGACTCATTGCGGCGATCCTGGCGGTGGCGGGAGTCTCTATCGGCTCTCTGACTTCCTCGTCGACCAGCCAGCCGATCCAAAGCACCAGCATCACCGCCCCGGTCAGCACCATCGACTTGGACGAGGGAACAACAGAACGCGAATCGACCGGCGGATGCTCGAAACGCGCCTTCGAATTCCACGATTAAATGCGATATCCGCGCATGGGGCGAAGCGCCGAATCCGGTTGTGTCGGTTAAGCCGTTTGGCCGGAAATAGATCGCGCTATAATTGTCGCCCGCCCCTGAAAACTACCGTCGTATTTGCTTTCCTCCCCGTGATACAATTTCACGCAGGGCAGCTGGTCGATTTAGCACATGCGACGCGCAACAGCAGCTGCCGTAGTAATTTCATTACGTCAGACAGCCGGTGCGAACGTGGCCAAATCTTCAGATTCATCCGACGATCCATTGAAGCGGACGGCGTGGCCGAAAACGATCCTGAGCCGCGCGGTCTTCGGGCTGAAGTGGGCGATTGTCGCAGCACTGGTGATTCTGGGGCTGGTGGCGACGAACGAGTACTTCAAGGACCGCCAACGCCTGGAACGAATCGCCAAGCAAATCTGCGGCGACACGCAGGCCCCGTCGGAGCAAGTGGTCGCGCTGCTCGATTTTGTGACGCATAAGATTCCGCGGGGACGGCCGGAAGTCTTTTTCATGGACCCGGCGTTTGCTGCGCTGAAGCCCACCGCCTGCCAGGTCATCGAGCAGGGAGGCGATTGCGCCTATAAGGCGCGGGCGTTTATCGTGCTGGCCAAACAATTGGACATTGAGGCATCCAAGTTGTGTTTGCATGACGCCGAAGGCGAACCGCGGCATGCGGTGGTGCAGGTCGCGACGGAACGGGGGAATTATATCGTCGACGCGTACTTCGGCATTTGCTACCGGCATAACGACGGCTCCCCGATGACGATCGATTATATCGCCGAAAACTTAGAAGCGATCATTGCCAAGGAAGTCGAACGCGGAAACGAGCTGGCGGTCAAATATCCGATTGAGAGGTACGCCTATCACGACGTCAGCACGATCAACTGGAACAAGAGCGATTTCTGGAAATCGGCCCATTCGGTTCTCGCCATGACGATGAGCGACGACGAGATTGCCACGCTGCCACGACCGGGCTTCTCGGAAGAACCGGCATTGATGGTGGCCTATGCGGCGTTTTCCTTGAGCTTCTTAATCGTTGTCGTACCGCCGGCCGGCCGCCGGTTCTGGCGCTGGTGGCGCGGTTCGGCTGCAAAACCAAAGTCACCCAACGAGCCAACAGCGGCGCCAGTCTTGTGCGCTTCGCATGAGAATTCGACATAGATACTTTGGGTCGGTCGACAAATCTGGTAGAAGACGATAGGCAATGAATTGCCGGTGCGACGCCGCTCCCCACACCGTCTGCTATGACATGACACACCTGTGAGAATTCCACTTCGAGAGTTGACGGTGTCTCAATGAACGTGACGGAGCGGTTAAAATTGGCGATCAATCGACTGGCTCGGCGTTATGGATATCATATCGAGAGAATCGTCGATTACAGCGATCACCAGCTGGATGTGTTTGACCTCCTGATCCGTCAGATCGAGCCGCGAAGCCCGGAGTTTTTCTTCATTCAAGTGGGCGCGAATGACGGCCGGACGGGCGACCCGATTCGCAAGCATATCGAGCGCTATCAATGGCGGGGACTGCTGCTGGAGCCATTGCCAAACGTGTTCGAGGTGCTGACCCGCAACTATCAGAACTAACCTCAGATCATCCTGGCGAATTGTGCTCTTGCGGAGCAAGATGACACGCTGCCGATCTATACGACCCCCGGAAGCGGGCAAATCGCATCTTTCGACCGCGCAGCGCTGGCGCGTCGCGCGAAGGAGCCTTCAGAGATTGTCGAAGTCCCGGTTCAGGCCACGACGTTCCAAACGCTCATGAAGCGTCATCAAATCCAACGCGTTGACCTGTTGGTGATCGATACCGAGGGCTTCGACTACGAGGCGATTCGGCTGGCTCTTCAAAATGGGTTGCCGAATCTCCCGCGACTCATTCGCTACGAACATCTCCACCTGTCAACCGCGGACAGGCGTAAGTGTAGCGAGTTGCTCGCCCAACACGACTACCGGCTGCACCGCGACGGAGTTGATACGATCGCTTATCGGCCGCCGCCGGATTGAATTGAGGTTTCTCGCGGATCAACATGGATGCTGCGAAATACGGAGGCGCGGGAATTAGGTGTCCGCAAGCGTTTGCGGCTCCTCGCCCTCGCTCGACTTTTTGGATGGCGAAAACCGTAGCACCAGTGCCGGCAAGAAGACGAGGTCTCCCAGCAGTGCTGAGCCGATCGTGAGGCCGCTCATGGCGGCGAAGATGCGCTGGTCGCGCATGTCGCTGAACATGACCGTGGAAAAGCCCACGATCAGCACGACGGTGGTCATGATCAGCGCCGTGCCGACGCCGGTAAAGGCAGCGCGGATGGCTTCGCGGTCGTCGTCGATCTTTTCCCGCTCTTCTTGGTACCGCGTGAGAAAGTGGATCGTGTCGTCGACGGCGATGCCCAAACAGACCGTAAACGCGCAAACGCTGACCATCTCCAGCGATTCGCCCATCAGCACCAGCGCCGTCCCCGTAACGGCTAAGGGGAACACGTTGGGAATGATCGAGATCAATCCCATTCTGAGCGACCGGTAGACGCAGGCCAAGACGATGAAAATGATCACCGCTGCGCTGCCTAAACTGGCGGCGAGGTCGTCGATGATTTGGTACAGGTGTTCCCATCGCCAAACGGCTGAACCGGTCAATTGAAAGGTGAATTCAGGGAACTGCTGGTGAATCTGCTCCAGACCCGTTTCCAAGCGTTCAAACACCGGACCGTATTTGGCAATTCCCAAATCACGAACGCGGAACGTCACGGTCGCTTGGCGGCGTTCGGGGGTATAGAACGCCCGTTTGAGCGGCGGCGGGAGCAGTTCGATCATCGACATCCGTTCGTCCGGCTTGCCCTCGCCCGGCAGCGCATCGATCAAGTTGCGAATCGAGAGCGGATGGCCGATCAATTCCTCCGTGCGCAACAAGTCATCGACGGCGGTCGCCGCCTCGAGGATTTTCGGCGAATCAGACGGGACGTCGGACGACCAACTGATGTCGACCGCCGCATATTCCAGCCCGCCGAGCGCCTCGTCCATGTGCCGCATGGCAACGGCTGCTTCGGATCCAGTAGGCATGGCGTTGGCCCGCCGCTCATCGGGGCGCAGCTGTAATGAGACGGCCAGCAACACGGCGGTCAATAGAATCGCCAGGGTGCTCATTACTTTGGTATGCCGCAGCACAAACTCGATGATGATTCCGATGCGGCTCAAGTGCTTGTCGATCAGCCCCCGCTCTAAGCCGATATGTACGCGGCGGCCGAGCCGGGTCGAGCAGGCTAGGGGAATGACCATCACCACCGCCAGGAACGTCAACGTGACGCCCATCACGCAGCTCCAGCCAAACTCCTTGACGGTCTCGTGATGCGCCAAGGACATGGAGCCGAAGCCGATGGCGGTGGTCAGCGACGTCAAAAAGCAGGCCAGCCCGACTTCACGGACTCCCGCGCGGGCGGCGGCCCGTTCGCTCATGCCCGAGGCGCGATAGCGACGAATCTGCACCATCAGATGCACGCCGTCGGTCAGTCCCACCAGGCTCAACAGCACCGGCAAGACGACGTCGTTAAAGGGATTGTTCTGCAGGTCGAAATATTGAAGCATCCCCAGCGTCCAAAAGACTCCCATCGCGGGGGCCATGGCGACGATCAATACCGCTGTGAATCCGCGGAACAGCACGATGGCGATCACGGCGATCATTGTGTAGCCGATGATTTGATATTTGTACTTGTTTCGCTCGTGTGTCTGCACGATTGTCAGGTAGGTGGGGACCCGCCCGGAGATGAGGAACGACATGTTGACGTCGGGAAAATCTGCCGCCGCCTTTTCGGCCTCCTGGCGGAGCCGCGTCGTACAATCCTCATCGTCTGTGACGAACAACCAGTCAAAATTGACCAACAAAAGTAGCGTCTTACCGTCATCGGAGAGCAGTTGGCCGGCCACCAGGGGGTGCGCGGCCGCTTTTTCCCGCGCGGCCTCGAATCGGCCGGCCGACGCGTTCGCCGAGGGCAGGATCGGTTCGGGCAGCCCGAAGATGTTCAACAGCGGAACGCGATCCATCCAGAGGATACTGCTGACGTAGTCGAGGGACTCCAGATGATCCACGACATGCCGTAGGGCTTCGGTCCCGCGCTGGGTGAAGATCGCGTCGCAATCGACAACGATCACGGCGTCGGAGTCGGAAAGACTGACCGGGTCGACATCCGGCGGCGTTTCGAATTTCTCGCGTTTCGGCTCGGCCGAATCATCGGCGACGACGTCGTCCATAATCCAATCGGTGAGCCGGTGCGGGGCGATGTAACCCAACAGCGCAAACCCGCTGATGACGATCAACGCGAGCGTCACGACCGACGGGTGATCCACCATCCAACCGGTCGTTCGGTCAAACCTGCGTGGCATGGACGAGAAGCTCTCCGCGATGTTTATTCAATGTGCCGGCAAACGGCGGTGATTTTTGCCCAGGATGCCCCGGCCGGGTTACCAACGATTGATGATCGGCCGACTGCACGTTTCGCACTGGCGGGAAAGCCACCAATGGCACCCCTGGGATCAGAAGCGTCTGTTTTTTCGAGCGGCTTCTTCTACTTCGCTTTTTGTCAGCCGATTGTCGTTGTCCGTATCGATGCGGCGAAACCCGAAGCGGCGAAAGCCCAGCGGGGCTTCCAACGACTGAACTTGACCGTCGCGGTTTTCGTCGAAGTTGTTGAAAAACTCGGCGACGAAGTCCTGGATTTCCTTTTCGCGTTTCTCCGGATCCACCGGCTGTTTGTCACTCTTCCACTCGCCTTGTTTCCCTCTTGGGACGGCAACTTCGAAGAAGGCGACTGCCATTTCCTCCCATGTCTGGTCGCCCCAGGTCACGGACTGCGACGGATCGGGATTTGCCGGATTCGCTTCGGAGTTGTCAAACTTGACGGTGAAATCCAGTGATTTCACCGACGACAATGGCATCGGCTGGGAGAGTTCATAAACGTGCTGCCAGTTAAAATCGTAGTTCGGTACGTCCAGCAGAATTTCGCGATCTTCCTCGTGGTTTCCGAACAGGCGAAACGACTTGCCACGGAGATGCATGTGCGGCACGATCGCCAAAAGATCCCCTTGTTTGGGTAGCCGTTTTACGGCGGCATGCACGGGAAAGTCGGCCGCGTGCGGAGGGATTTCGAATTCCTGGTCGATGCCGACCAAAGTGAAGACTTCTTGGGTAATCTCCTCATCCCTGGCGAACAACAGCCCAATTTTGGTCAGATCATCTTGTTTCGTTCCGTTGGGGGTGTAGTGCATCTGGAAAACCAATTTCGAGCCGGCGGGGATTCGCCGACCGTGATGCGGCGGCAGCATCGTGAAACGTCTTCCCGGCACGTAACCCGACAACCAGCCGATACCGCGGAAATTGGACCCATCGGGCGGACGGACGAAGACAATGCAGTGGTGCACGACCGCGCGATTGCCGGGGATGACTTGCGCGCCGGCGACCCATTTGTCTTCTTCAAATCCAGGATCGACGACAAAATATTGGTACTCAACCGTACCTTCGGCAGGGACGGTAAATGGGCGATCGCGCATCTCGACCACGACGTCCGGTTCGCGGGGCATGAGCCAGCCGTCCGTAAACTCCGGCAGTTCGGGCAGATCCTTGACGTCGCCGTAGGGCATCCCCCCGGCGACCCAATCGGCCAAGGCCTGCTTATCCTTTTCCGGCATATGCCGGGCGTTGACGAATTCTCCGTACTTGGGGTTCGCGTGCCAGGGGGGCATGCGGCCGTCGTCGATTGTTTCCAACATCATATCGGCCCAGCCGATCACCTCGTCGTATTCGGTCAGTGAAAAGGGACCGATCTCGCCGTCGCGATGGCACTCGACGCAATTCCGGTTCAGAATCGCTGCGATGTCCTTGGTGAACGTCAACTTGGTCGTGACGTCTTCCTGTTTTTCCCGGCCGATGAGGCAGCCGTTGGGCTCGGTGGCGGCGTTGGTTACCGGCTTGCCGGTGAGCAGTTCATCAATGGCGGCTTTCAGATCCTCGTGCGTTGCCTTGCTGCGCGTGCGGCCCGGCAGGTACTGGTCGTCCACACGACCGCGGTAGCGAGTCGCCAATTTTTCGTCCAAAACGAAAACCTCCGGCGTCCGCTTGGCGCCGTATCGATCGGCCACCTGATTGCCGTAGTCCTTGGCCATCGGAAATTCGATGCCGTAGTTCTTCACGTACTCCCGCACGTCGTCCATGGAGTCCTGGAGATTGCTGTTGACCCCCACGAACCGTACCTCTTGTTCCTTGAGCTGCTTGGCCAGTTCGTTGAGCCGCGGGCCATAGAGCCGGGCCAGGGGACATTCACAGCCCAGAAAGCAAACGACCGTGAGGCGGGATTGCCCATCGGCTAGTTCGACGCTTTTGCCGTCGACCGTGGGGAGCCGGAATGCGGTGTCGGGCGCTGCCGACGGCGACGTCCCCTCTTCCGCGGTGGCGGCAGCCATGCAGTGGGTCGAAAGGACGAGAGCGATGGCCGTACTGCGATAAAACATCGATATCGTTCCCCCTGAGTTATGTAATGAGCACGATTCCGTGCCATTTTGGCGGTCCACACACGCGGCCGCAAGGGCGAAATTGCGGCTGTCTGCCCGACAATTGAGGCACGACCCCAATAATATGTCGGACCCGCCAAAATGATACCGGTTCAGAAATTGGCCCACAGGAGCCGTCTCCTCCGAGAGGCCGTTGGTATCGATACCATTCGGTGTCGCTGGAGAATTATTGACCGCACCTCTCGATCGACCGGCGCTTCGGAAAACGGACTTCCGGCAATGTTAGCGACAACCGCCGATTCCGGTCCTACAAAAAAGCCGTAGTCTCGAGCCGGGTGCGTCCAAAGTCGGCACAAGGCTGCACAGTCCCTAAGCACGCGCAATGGTCGTGCATTCGGCCCAATTCCATTTCCACATTTCGGCGAATATCTCAAACCCACCGTAGGGCAGCGAAATCCCACAAGGCGACTGAGCACCACGCGGCCCTTGACGACACGTGTGGCACACAACTTGCACGTGCGTTTCAAAACGACCAATTCGGCCACCATTCATGCGGATTCGCCCGCGGTGCTCGCGATGCGCCGACAAGCCGACGAATTTTTCATGAAGGAGGTCATGGTACGGACAAGCTCTATTTCCCTCCGCTTTTCGTGCCGCCGACGACACGATCGGCATCGACGGCGCCGCACCAACGCGTTCTTGCCTTAATCACGACTGCAGCATGAAGGCCTGCATGCGTTGCCGCATGAATGCGAAAGTGCGCGCGAATCAGGCCACTGAAAATCAGAGACCGACAAGGACCAATGATTCATGGAGTTGAAACACAAGTCGACCCGATTTGGACCGCGCGAAGTTTTCAGTTTGAAACTGCTCAAGACGCCGCAGATGCGAGCATTTCATATGAGTTGGTTCGCGTTCTTCCTTTGCTTCTTCGCCTGGTTCGGCATCGCGCCGTTGATGAAGGTCGTCCGCGAGGAGATGGACCTTTCCAAGTCCCAAGTCGGCTGGTGCATTATCGGGTCGGTGGCGATCACCGTTGTGGCGCGACTGTTGATCGGCTGGTTGTGTGACCGCATCGGGCCGCGGCTGGCGTATACGTGGCTGCTGCTGCTGGGATCGCTGCCGGTGATGGGGATTGGGTTTGCCCACGACTTTCAGACATTCTTGCTGTTTCGCGTGGCAATCGGTGCGATCGGCGCCTCGTTTGTGATTACGCAATATCACACGTCCGTGATGTTTGCCCCGAATTGCGTCGGCGCCGCCAACGCGACCAGCGCCGGTTGGGGAAATCTGGGCGGTGGAGTGACGCAATTGGTGATGCCGCTCGTGTTTGCCGGTTTCGTGGGCATCTTGGGTTTTAGTGAAGCGGTGGGTTGGCGGGCCTCGATGTTCGTGGCCGGGTTGATGTGCGGATTGACCGGCATTGCGTATTACTTTTTCACGCAGGACGCGCCGGACGGCAACTTCAGCGACCTGCGCGCCCAAGGACTCATGCCGGAAAAGAGATCGGTCAACGGCACGTTTCGCGAAGCGTGTCTCGACCGGAGGGTGTGGGCGCTGTTCGCGATCTATGGGGCCTGCTTCGGTATCGAATTGACCATCAACAATATTGCGACGCTCTATTTCCTGGACCACTTCTCCTACTTTCAGGAGATGGACAACGTCAAGGCGGTCGGCATGGCTGGGTTCATTGCCGGTTCGTTCGGGACGATGAATCTGTTTGCCCGCACGTTGGGCGGGGTGTTCGGCGACCGCTTCGGCGCAAAGTGGGGACTGTCCGGGCGGGTGAAGTGGCTGTTCATCGTCCTCTTCTGCGAGGGGCTGGCGCTGATGCTGTTCTCGCAGATGAGCGTGTTGACGCTGGCGATTCCCACGCTGATTCTGTTCAGCCTGTTTGTGCAAATGTCCGAAGGGGCCACGTTTTCGGTCGTGCCGTTTATCAATCGGCGGGCGTTGGGATCGGTTTCCGGCATCGTGGGGGCCGGGGGAAACGCAGGAGCTGTCGCTGCCGGTTTTCTGTTCAAATACGAGGGTCTCGCCTGGCCGACCGCGCTACTGATCTTGGGAGCGTTGGTCACCTGTTGTTCGTTCTTGAGCTTCGCCGTCAACTTTAGCGAAGCGGCCGAGTCCGAGGCGCGGCGTCATGCTGAGGAAGTCGCCGCCGGCGCCCCCGGACATTTCGAGCCCGCCCCTGCGACCACATAGTGCTCTGGCCGTGCGCATGGTGACGCGGCGGCTAATGTATTCATCTCAGAGAAATCCTCTCCTATGGCCAACCCTGTTGAAGTCTGGAAATCCGAAAAGCATTCCTTTGACGTGTGGGAAGATTGTGAACGGTACGCCGCTGCCCGCACGCCGATGAAGGACATCCCGCAACCCGATCTGGAGCGGTTGAAGTGGTACGGGTTCTTCTACCGCAAGCGCGACGGCGCGGGGCGGTACATGAGTCGCATCCGGATCACGGCCGGGGAAATGACCGCCGAACAGGCGCGGGAAATTGCCCATCTGGCTTATGAATACGGACACGGCATCGTGGATATCACGACCCGTGCCAACGTGCAGATTCAAGGTTTGGAGATCGAACATCTGCCTAAAGTGGCCGCGCGATTGACCAAGGTCGGCGTCACGGCGAAACAAACGGGGCACGACAACATTCGCAACGTGTTTGCCCACCCGTTCAGCGGATTGCTGCCGGACGAATTGTACGACACGCGGCAGTTGTGCCACGACGTCACGGATTTGTTTCTCGACAGCCGCGAGTACTCCGATTTGCCGCGGAAGATGAACATCTGCCTTAACGGCACCGATCAGCATTCGGCGCATTTTTGGACACAGGACATCAGTTTTTTAGCGACCCACGACGAAGAGGGCGAGGTCGCCTTTCAGACTTTGATCGGCGGCACGCAGGGGCAAAATCCCCGTTTGGCGTCGCACCTGCCCGTGCTGGTTTATCCCGAACAGGTCGTGGACGTTACGCGGGCCATTCTCGATTTGTTCCGCGCCAAAGGGTCGCGTGAAAAACGCAATGCCGCCCGCTTCCGGTTTCTTGTCGACGAGATCGGGGTGGCGGGGGTGCTGCATTGGCTGGAAGAGAACCTGCCGTTTCCGCTGCGTCCTTGCATTAACGAACCGGTACCGGCGGCAAGTCACGACGAACTGGTCGGTTGGTACCGGCAGCGGGAGCCCAAGTTGTGGACGATGGGCCTGTCCGTTCCGCTGGGACGCATGACCTGGCAACAACTCGAAGGTTTGGCCCTGTTGAGCAAAAAATGGGGCGACGGCCAACTGCGGACGACACACGAACAGGGGATCGCCGTCATCAATATCCCCACCGGCTTCAAGGATGCCGCAGCGACGGATGCCGCCGCCTTGGGATTGAGCGTACATGCCGATCCATTCGATTTGAACACTGTGGCCTGTACGGGAAATCAGTTTTGCAACATTGCCGTGACCGAAACCAAAGGGCACATGTTTCAACTGATTGAGAAGCTCCGCAAGCGGGCGCTGAAGCTACACGGCATTCGGATTCATATGAGCGGTTGCCCGTCGAGCTGCGCGCAACACTTTACCGCCGACATCGGCCTGAAAGGGGTCCGCGTGCGGCGAATGATCGGCACCCGCGAAGGTTTCGACGTCTACCTCGGCGGCGGCATCGCTGGGCAAGTGCACATGGCGCTGCCGTACAAATTGGGCGTCGATGTCGATCAATTGCCCACGCTGGTCGAAGACGTCGTCAGCGAATATTACCTGCTGCACAAACCGGGGCAAACGTTTAGCGCCTACTGGCGCGACAAACTGCAATCGGCCGAAGCGGACAAGGTGGGCGATGACGAATACCAACCGCCGGTTTGGCTGTGTGAAGGCTGCCAGCACCGGCATGTCGGCGAAGATCCGCCCGTGTTTTGTCCGAGTTGCGCGGGCCTACGGCGGTATTTTGCTCGGCTCGACGAAGAATCCACTTCTAGCCCCACGGACAAACCCACCGAACAAGCCCCGCCGGCGCGGTCCGACGGATTTGTCTTCGCCGCGAAACTGG